>PXDC01000314.1 GCA_003565135.1 Verrucomicrobiota bacterium | reverse complement strand
TGGAACCGCGCCCTCCAGGGTGTGCGGTGAATCTGGAGGGCAGGGCTCCGTCCCTGCCGCGGCGCGGGTGGAACCGCGCCCTCCAGGGGTTGGCGTTTCGGCGCGGGTGGAACCGCGCCCTCCAGGGGTTGGGTGAACTCTTATATTCTCATTGTATTAACAAATTTATTACAACCTTATGTAATGCAATAATGACTCGTTAAATAATAGTAAAAAACATCGAATGTAAGAATCCTATAAATACGCGGCTACGGCCGCGTTTTTTGTGGCTATAAGGTTCGTATCCATTCTATCGATTGGGTTGTGGAACAGGTTTGTTACAGCCGAACTAAACGTTAGGCGACAACGGTTTCACAATGAACTATACGAACCGTGAAAACCACCAAACGCATTCTGTCCGGCTTATCGCTTTCGGCTATTATTTTGTCGTCGGCTTATTGGCTTGTGAATTCAAGCGACGATCCTGTCGCGTTGCCTGCCGCATCGGGTGTATCCGGGGTGGAGGTACGATCCATTGACCTTTCTAATATCGATCGTGCGGTGGAGAGTGAACGTCGGCATGTCGAAACGGCGGGGGTGGACTTGGCGGTGGAGGACGGTCCGGTCTTTCAGCACCGCGAGCCGTTTCAGCCCGATCCGGTATTGAGCAGGCCGGACGATATTCGGGTGGGAGATCGCGTGCCTCTCCCGGCGCCGGCCGGACGTGAGGTCGAGGGTGTGGTGGATTCGATCAGCCGGACCGCGGGGGACCGGACGGTCTTGCGGGGCACCATCGAAGCGGCGCCGTTTGGGCATTGGGTCATTTCGGTGGCGCCGGACGGCAGGCAGTTGGCGTCGATTCATCTCGACCGGGAAAACACCGAATACTTTGTGCGGTACGATCCGGCCAGCGAAGGTCACCTGCTGGGCGTTCTGGACCTCGCTTCGCTGCCGGAGGAAGCTCCTTGTGAAACCTGCATTCGCGAGGCGGCGGGTGACGTCATGGAATTCGACTCCGGGGCTGAGGTCGCGGAATCCGGTTTTTCGACCATGACCTCCGGCGGTGACGAATCGTCGTTGACCACGATCGACGTCATGGTGGTTTACACTCCGGCCGCGGCGGCCTGGGCCGATAAGAACAATGGGGGAATCGATGCGCTGGTTCTCGATGCCACGGCCCGCGCCCAGTTGGCCATGGATAACAGCGAGGGGTTGATCGATTTCCGCCTGGTGCACAGCGCGGCCGTGGATTACCAGGAGCACGGCGACGGGTGGGTGGATCTGATGCGCCTGACCGAAACCTTCGGTCCGTACGGTGATTATCTGAACGAGGTTCACGCGTTGCGGAACCAGCACGGCGCCGACCTGGTGACCATGCTGGTCGAAGGGGTCGATTACGGCGGTATCGCCTGGTTGCTGCGGTCGATGGATGGCGATCCGGGCGGCGCGTTCTCCATCAGCCGGGCTCGCCAGGCGGCGACGGCCTACACCATGGCCCATGAAATGGGGCATAACCTGGGGCTGGCTCACGATGCCGCGAACACCGGCAGCGGAGGGATGTTCGATTATTCTTTCGGATGGCAGTGGAAGGGCAGCAATGGGAAGAATTACAGTTCGGTGATGGCCTATCCGGCCTCCAACCGGGTGCCTTATTTTTCCAATCCGGATATCTCCTTTATGGACGCCCCCACCGGCGACCCTTCACTGGCCGATAACGCCCGCACTCTCCGTCAGACTCGCCATGTGATCGCCGCCTACCGAGAGCCAGTGACGGCTCGGAGCCTTTTCCTGGTCGATTGGCAGGAGTCGTTGCAGACCGGTGAAAGCCGGGTGCTGACGGTGGAAATTCGGGATTCGACCGGCAACCGGGTCGCGGCGGGAGAGGATTCGGATTTGACGGTGACCTTGCGACGGATTTCGGGGCAGGGAGAGGTGCAGGGTCTGGGCTCCGTGTCCGCTGATGAAGGGGCGGCGTCACTGGTTATTACCGGCGGAACGAATCCGGGAGGTGTCGTGGTCGAAGCCTCGACGGAAAACACCGCCGGCGAAATCTTGACCGCTCAAATTGCCTTTGATGTGGTGGCGCTCTCGGTGACCGCCGGCTCGGAGATGGAAGTCGATTCCCTGGTCTTCGACGAGGGTGAAATGGAAATCGCCGGCGGAGGCGCCTTGATAATCGAACGTTTGGAAGTGGCGTCGGATGGACACCTGGAGATCCGCGGTGATGGCGTCGTGCGGGTGGGTGAATTGATTCTCGGCCCAGGCGCGGGTTTGGCATCGGCCGGTTCCGTCGAAGTGAGCAAAGAGCTGAGCCTCCCCATCGGCGGGAGTTTGCGGGTGGATGGCAACCTGGTCCTGGAATCGGGAGCGAACGGGTTGATCGACACGGAAGCGGGAGTCGCCGCCGGCAGCCTGGTGATCGAGGAGGGCGCGAGGCTCTCCGTCAATAACGCCAATCTTGCTTTCGGAGAAGCCGGAGCCGCAAGTCATGTGGCCGGCGATTTGGAATTGTTTCACGGGTTGGGTTCCACGCACATAAACGGAGACCTGACCGTTTCCGGAACCCTGCGGGGGTTGGTGTCCGACCTCCACCTGGCCGAAGGGGTTTTCTTAAACGTGTCCCAGGGCGGTGAGATAGTGTTCGACGGCTGCCTGATCGATTCCGCTGGAGTCGGGTTCACTCTGAACGCATCGGCGGGAGCAAAGCTTTGGATGGTTCGGTCCGTATTCGAGAACGGAACCCTCAAAATCGACTCGGGCGCCGTGGTGATTCGGGACAATCTTTTTGCCGATGCCGGCGTCGAGGTCGAGGCCGGCGCGGACGGAGCCGCAGTGTATCATAATTTTGTAGACCGCCTGGACACGTTTCTTACCGTTTCGGGGAGTCCTCGGTTGACGGTGGAGGTCGACGGTTGGGGGAATGTCGAAGACCGCAATCGGACCCGGAACGATCTGGGGATCGAACTCTCGGCGGCCGGATTGAAGGCGGGGCGCTCCCTGGATGCTGACGGCAACCTTTTCATTCAGCCGGGGGATTCCATCGAAGCTTATGTGGCTTATGCCGCTCTGGCCCACGGAGTGGACCGGGCCGGGTTTACCGCCGGATATTCGACCGACTATTTTTCCGAAGCGGTTATCGAGTCCCGGGGAGGCTGGTTGGAAACAAGCGGCGGAAGTGTCACCGGTGGAGCGATCGGCGGTTGGCACGGGGTGTTTGACCACTCGTCCTCGGGCGGAACCCTTGACGACGGCGAAGTCGTCCGGGTCGGTTTGACCGCCCATGACCGGGAAGGCCGCACTGTCCTTTTCCTCATGGACGGAAACTCGCTGGAGTCTTCGTCACTGGCGGTGGATCCGGCTTTGCGGCGCGCAAGCAACGGAGACCTCCTGACGCCTTTCACCATGAATTCCGGGTACGTTACCATCGACGGAACCGCGCCGCGGATCGCCGACGGGGCGGTGATCCTACAGGATCAGGGTGGATGGACGGATATGACCGTCTCCGGCGCGGTGGTGGAGCAGGGCGATCTCCTGGTGAGCTTTGAAGCATTCGACGCGCTTTCCGGAATCGACGAGTCCGACGTCTCAGTCACTTTGATCGGCTTCGGCGGCGCCGCGGGCGAAGTGATCGAGGGGAACCTGGTGGACGCTTCCTCCCGGGTGTGGATCGACGACGAGGAATTCACTGAATTTCTGTTTTCGGTCCCCGTGACGGCAGCCGCCTGGAACGGGGACTACCTGGTGCGCGCCGTGGTCGGCGATCGGTCCGGAAATACGGCCACGCTCGATCTGGGAGAGGTCACGGTCAATAAGAACGAAATTGATGTGGACCTCAGTTTGCAGGGCTTCACCGCCGGCACTGATGCCAGTCCGTTGACGGTGGAAGTGACGTTTGTTTTTACCGATGCCTTTGGCTCGGTCCTGGAAGAGCGAGTGGCGGACGTGCTGATGGGAACGGCCAACCTCGACGTATTCACCTTCAAACAGGTGCCGGAAGGCACCGCCCACCTCAGCGCCAAGGCGCCGAAGCATTTGCGCCGTCGCCTGCCTGCCGGGCCCGATGCGAACGGTCAGGCAACGGTGAAGTTTACCGAAAGCAATCGCCTGCTGGCCGGCGATTTGACCGGCGACAACGCCGTCCGCAGCTCGGATCTCAATCTGTTCAGCACCTATTGGTTGCAGAATGTGGCCGATAACCCCGCCGCCGCGATGGCGGATATCAACGGCGACGGACGGGTGCGGTCCGTTGATCTGACGATTTTTCAAAGCAATTGGCTGGTCTCGGGGGATCCGAAATAGGAGCCGGTCCGGGGAACGAACGGAAAAGAAAAAGGAAACGGAATGAATGCCTTGACCAACAGAATTCGAAATCTTTCAGAACCGGCCTTCGAACCGGTCGTTTCATCGTCTTCGGAGGCCGGAGTCGCCGGCCGGGAGATCGGCCCGCTGGCCCGGGCGGGTCTGACGGCGGCGGGAGCGCTCCTTTTGCTGTGGACGCCGGCGACGGCGGATGACGCGTTGTGGGGCAGCACCGAATTTGATACGTTCTCGGAGATGGGAAGCGGGTTGCCCGAGCCGGAGTGGGCGGGCAATACCGGCGCCACCCAGCAGTACTACCGGTTTCTGGATAACAGCCTGTCGGGCACGGCGGACGTGTTTAACAATCCCTTTGGAACGCCCGATTTTACGGTGGTTGCCGATGCCGGGCAGGCGGCCTGGCTCAATCCGGAAGGAGCGAATTCCACCGTTCGCGAGGATAATGGAGGGGTGTGGGAAATTGAAAACGGGGACATTATCACTTTTTCGATTCCGTTGCCGCAGGGAGGCAACGGCGGCCGGTCCCTGAATTTCCTGCTCAACATCGTGGCGTTCCAGGGGGAGGCGGGATTCTTCGATTCGTTTTACTCCTTGCCAAGTTTTTCGGTCGCGGGACACACCATTGACAATCTGGCCGGAGAAAACAACCCATTGGGAGAGCCCGGTATGAACGGCGAATGGGTGGTCTTGAGTTGGCAGGGAACGGTGAATGACGTGACGGCAAACGAGATTTCGTTCGTGGTCTCCAACACCGCCGACGGCACTCTGGCGCTGTTTGACTCCTTTGAAGCCTACGTCATCCCCGAACCCGGCACTTACGTGTTGCTTTTCGGAATCGCAGCCGCGTTGGCGGTTGGCATCCGCAGGAAAATATCACGCTGAAGGCTGGAGTTCAGACTGGACGGCACGCTCAAGAAGTTCTTGACCACGAATAACGCGAAATGCACGAAAGCATGGCTGGCAGGATGCCCGCGTTCCCAGGCGTTCGAATCCCTAGCCCCAACACTCCAATACTTCAATGTGCCCCACGGCCCCGTCCCTCGCCCCTCCTGATGCCCATTTACCGAGTCCGGCCTTGCGAAAACGCGAATTCGGCATGAAGTGGAGGGGTATGCCGATGGTTTTCAAGCTGATTATTCTGGGTTATCTCGCGGCGGTGGTGTTTGTCCACGCGGTGCCCCTGGGCGGGGCGATCTCTCTCAGCGCGGTGGATGTCGTCGAGTATCGGGGATTCGAGGTGCGTGGGAGCGATCTGGTCCACCTGCTCGTGTTCCTGCCGTGGGGGTTCATCGGCTTTATGTACCTTGGGCGCCGGTCGCAGGGCTATTGGACCAGAGCTTTCCTTTGGATCGTTATCGGGGTGGGGCTGGGAGTCGCGGCGGAAGGCATTCAGTACTGGATCGCCTACCGCTCGTTCAACCTGTCCGATATGGCTTTCAATGTTACCGGCGTCCTGCTCGGTTCATCGGTGTTTGTCCTGCGGTGCCTGATCCGGGACAAGGATAAGCGCCCGCACACCGTGAGTACCGAAAAATCGGTGGCCAGCAGGGTTTGATCAGCTAAACAGGATGGCACGGTTAAGCCATCGTGGCGTGCTCGCTTGCGAGCGCCCGGCGTTCCGGACTTGAACCGGCAGGGGAGGCGTTCGCAAGCGGACACGCCACATTGGGGCGCCGGTACTTCGGACCGTGGCGTGCTCGCTTGCGAGCGCCCTGTGAGCCGGCCTGAACCGGCAGGGAAGGCGTCCGCAAGCGTTCGGGCTCCGGTGAAAGCCCTTCTTTTGCGGGAGGTGAAGAACGCTAATAAAATCGGGAAAAACCCCTATAGGGGCCATTGGTCCATTTCGAACGCTCGCGGCCGTTAATCCTTTTAAAAATGCGGTCTTCCGGGCGATGGAGGGGCATTGATCCAAAGCTTTTTCCTCAATCTTCCAGCCGGTAAACAAAACCACACCAGAATAACAGTACTGCATGGAGGTGGTTTTTACGTGGGTCATGTTAGTGGTTTCCCTGATATGCCAAGTGTTAAGAACTTGTTAATTTCGGGTATCGAAACGGCAGCGTCAGTAGCGTTCCGGCTTCGAAGGGAATCAAAGGTTCCCGATTGACGGCTCCGGTTGGAGGAAACCGGAAGCAGGGGCGGAAAGCCCGCCGTCGAAAAGGGGAGTTTTAAAGAAGAAGTTAATGAGCACGATCACCGCAAAATCATCTGAAAAAAATCTGTTCGGTTTGTACCGGCGCAGTCGTCTGAGGACTGCCGGGCGTTCCCGGAAGGTTGAACAGGTGGAGACGCCGACGCCGGAAACCGGCATGGTCGGATGCGAGACGTTGATCGCCCGGGTCGGGGAACGTTTCGGCGAAGAGGTGGCCGCGTTCTTTCGGATGCATTTGCCGACGGATTCGACGGATGTCTCCCTGTTGGAGAATGTGGAACGCGAGGCGGTTGATTCCCTGCCGCAGGAACGGCGGGCGCTGGCGGTTCTGGAACGCGCCAACAATTCCCGGAGAATCAATAAGTATTTCCGGGCGGTGAATTCCCGCCTGGAACTGGGAGGGATTTTTCTGGGTTGCGCCGAGGTCAACGGCCAGCGTCGCGATCGTTTTTTCCGGAACCATTCCGCGCCGGTGGCTCATGTCGCCTATTTTTTCGATTTTCTGGTCCACCGTATCTGCCCGAAGATTCCCTACATCAAGCCGGCCTATTTCGCGCTGACCGGGGGACGCAATCGCCCCGTGGCCCGATCCGAAGCCTTGGGTCGGTTGATTTCGTGCGGTTTTGAGGTGGTGGAGTACCGCGAGATCGGCGGTCTGATGTATTTCGCGGTGCGCAAGGTGCGCGACAGCGAAGACGTCCCGAACCCGACCTACGGCCCTTTCTGCAGCCTGCGAAGGGTGGGGATCGGCGGTGAAGTTTTCACCGTATATAAGTTCCGCACCATGCACCCGTACTCGGAATTTTTGCAGGAGTACCTCTACGACAAGCACAATTTGCAGGACGGGGGAAAGTTCCTGAACGACTTCCGGATTACGCCCTGGGGCCGGTGGATGCGGCGTCTGTGGCTGGACGAGCTGCCCATGCTTCTCAACCTGTTCAAGGGCGAGTTGAAACTGGTCGGGGTGCGTCCCCTGAGCCGGCAGTATTACGGACTCTATCCGGACGAACTGAAGCAGTTGCGCAACCGACACATGCCGGGGCTGGTGCCGCCGTTTTATGTCGACCTGCCCAAGAGCTTTGACGACATCGTGGCGTCCGAGGTCAAGTACCTGCGCGCCTACGAAAAGGCTCCCTTCCGCACCGATATCAAATACCTGGTGATCGCGCTTTGGAACATCTTTGTAAAAAGGGCCCGCAGCGCCTAGAGATTGCTTGGAATCCGGCGTAAATCCCTGATACGCTGCTTCTCCAATAATGGAGAACTTATGAAAATTGCTATCGTTGGTCTTGGTTACGTGGGGTTGCCCCTGTCTCTGCAATTTGCCCGTTCCGGGGTCGATGTGATCGGCCTCGATGTCGACGTCAAAAAGGTCGAGGCGTTGATGCGCGGTGAAAGTTTCATCAAGCACATCGCCGCGGCCGATATTAAAGAGCAGGTCGAGCAGGGGCGTTTCCGGGCTTCCACCGATTTCGGCGAGGTCGCCGAGGTGGAGGCGGTGGTCATCTGCGTGCCGACGCCTTTGAACAAGTACCGGGAGCCCGACATTTCCTACGTGCTCGAAACCGGACGCAGCATCGCGCCCTTTCTGGGCGCCGGACGAACGCAGGCCGTTCGTACCGGCGCCCAGAATGGACGGCGTGAAGAGGGTTCCGTCGCGGTGGACACCGGCAACGGCGGGACGGACGACGATGAGTCGCGGGCCATACTGGTGGTTCTCGAATCGACGACTTATCCGGGAACGACGGACGAAGATTTGCGGCGAGTGCTGGAAGAAGGGTCCGGTCTGACGGCGGGAACGGATTTCCACCTCGCCTTTTCCCCGGAACGCGAGGATCCCGCCAATCCGCTCAGCAAAGTGGCCAAAATTCCCAAGGTGGTCGGTGGCTACACTCCCGAATGTTTGGAACGCGCCACGGAACTTTACAGCAAAGCGATCGATACCCTGGTGCCGGTTTCATCCTGCCGCGCCGCCGAAGCCACCAAGCTGCTGGAGAATATTTTTCGCGGGGTGAACATCGCTTTGGTTAACGAACTCAAGGTGGTGTACGAAGCCATGGGCATCGATGTCTGGGAAGTCATCGATGCGGCCAAGACCAAACCTTTCGGGTTTATGCCCTTTTATCCGGGCCCGGGTCTGGGAGGGCACTGCATTCCCATCGACCCCTTTTATCTGACCTGGAAAGCGCGCGAATACGGTCAGCACACCCGTTTCATAGAACTCGCCGGCGAGGTAAACAGCGCCATGCCTTTGCACGTGGTGCACAAGGTGGCGGATGCCTTGAATCAGCGTTCGGTTGCCATCCGCGGCAGTCGCATTTTGTTCGTCGGATTGGCTTATAAGGCCGATGTCGACGATATGCGTGAGTCCCCGACATTTGTCCTCATGGATAGGCTCGCCGAGCGTGGCGCCGATATCAGTTATTTCGATCCTTGGATTCCGGAAATTACGCCGACCCGCGAGCACGACCATTGGACCGGAACCCGTTCGGTCGAGTGGACCAAAGAGGTCATCTCGTCCTTCGACTGCGTCGTAATCAGCACCGCCCATTCGACGGTCAATTACGGTGAGCTTGCCGCATGGTCGGACTGCATTGTCGATACGCGCAATGCCATGGCCAAAGCCGGGGCTCCCACCGACAATGTGGTGAAGGCGTAATTCCGCACCGTCAGGTTAAGGGTTATAAAGTGCGTCATCAGGTTTTCGGAATCCAATGTGGCGTGTTCGCTTGCGAACGCCTTCTCTGACGCAGGTCCACGCAGTCTCACATGGCCGCAAAACGTGCCGGAAGGAAATGGCGGCGGATTCCGGATCGTCCGCACCAAACGTCAGGTACAGCGGACCCCGCGGCGGCGCGGGAGCGCCGCCCTCCAGATACTTTTTTTTGGGGGGGTAGCAGCTCCGCAGGGTTGGGGTTTATTGAACAAAAAAGCGGCTTCCGTCCAGGACGGAAGCCGCTTTTTTTTTGAGAGCTTTGCCGTGTGATCAGCCAAGGGCTGCCTGCGCGGCCGCCAGCCGGGCGATGGGCACCCGGTTGGGGGAGCAACTGACGTAGCTCAAGCCGATCTCGTGGCAGAAACGGATGGAGTCCGGATCGCCGCCGTGTTCACCGCAGATACCCAGCTTGATATCCTTGCGGGTGGCGCGGCCGCCTTCGACTCCGAGCTTCATCAGCCCGCCCACACCCTTCATGTCCACCGTGGCGAAAGGATTGCGTGGCACGATGTCCAGCCTTTCGTACAGCGGCAGGAACGAGGCGGTGTCGTCGCGGCTCATGCCGAGCGTCGTCTGGGTCAGGTCGTTGGTGCCGAAGCTGAAGAATTCGGCGGTTTTTGCGATCTCGTCCGCCACGATGGCGGCGCGCGGGATTTCGATCATGGTTCCGACCAGGTACTTGATTTTGACCTTCTTCTTCTCCATGACTTCGCCGGCCACGCGGTGGATGATCGCCACCTGGTTTTCCAGCTCACCGGGGAACCCGACCAGCGGAACCATGATTTCCGGTTCGACTTTGATCGGTTTCTTGGCCTTGAGCACGCTGGCCGCCGCTTCGAAGATGGCGCGGGCCTGCATTTCCGTGATCTCCGGGTAGGCGATACCGAGACGGCATCCGCGGTGACCGAGCATCGGGTTCTGCTCGTGCAGCGCTTTGACGCGTTCGATGATCTTTTCCTGCGGAACATCCAGCTTGCCGGCGAGACCGCGAATGGCGCTGTCGTCGTGCGGGAGGAATTCGTGCAGGGGCGGATCGAGCAGACGAATGGTCACCGGGTAGCCCTTCATTGCTTTGAAGATGCCGGCGAAATCCTTCCGCTGATAGGGAAGCAACTTGGCCAGGGCGCTGCGGCGGGCCTTTTCGGTGTCGGCCAGGATCATTTCCCGCATGGCCACGATCCGTTCGCCTTCGAAGAACATGTGCTCCGTGCGGCAGAGTCCGATGCCTGCGGCTCCCAGCGCTACAGCCTGAGCGGCCTGTTCCGGGCTGTCGGCGTTGGTGCGGATGCCGAGACGACGCACCTTGTCGGCCCAGGTCATGACTTGGTCGAACAACTGGTAGGTGTAGCTGTCTTTGGCCTTGAGTTTGCCGGACAGGATCTGGTTCACCTCCGAAGGCGCGGTCGGCACAAAGCCGGCGTAAACCTCGCCCGCGGTGCCGTCGATGGAAATGTCGTCGTGCTCCTTCAGGATCAGGGTTCCGACCCGCAGTTCGCGTTTGGTGTAGTCGATGACGATGTCGGAAGCGCCGCAGATACACACTTTGCCCATCTGCCGGGCCACCAGCGCGGCGTGGGAACTGACGCCGCCGCGGGAGGTGAGAATTCCTTCCGCCGCGAGCATCCCGCCGATATCTTCCGGGGAGGTTTCCTGACGGCAGAGAATGACCTTCTCGCCCTTGGCCCGCTGGCGTTCGGCTTCCTTGGCGCTCATCACGATCTTGCCGGAAGCGGCGCCGGGGCCGGCGGGCAGTCCGTTGGCGATGACCTTGACCTTCTTGCGTCCCTCGGTGTCGAAAATCGGCACCAGCAGGGTGGAGATCGATTCCGCCGGGATGCGGTTGAGCGCGGTCTTCCAGTTGATCAGCTTCTCGTTGACCATCTCAACCGCGATTCGCACCGCGGCCAGACCCGTACGTTTGCCGTTGCGGGTCTGAAGCATGTAGAGGGTACCGTCTTCAACCGTGAACTCGAAGTCCTGCATGTCCTTGAAATGCTTTTCCAGACGCTTCCGGACCTTGTCGAGTTCCTGGTAGGCCTTGGGCATTTCCACCGCCATCAGGGCCATCGGGTTGGGAGTGCGGATGCCGGCCACCACGTCCTCGCCCTGGGCGTTGATGAGGTATTCGCCGTAAAAGAGCTTTTCGCCGGTCGCCGGATCCCGGGTGAAGGCCACTCCGGTGGCGGACGACTCGCCCATGTTGCCGAAGACCATCGCCTGCACGTTGACCGCGGTGCCCCATTCGTGGGGAATGTTGTACTTGCGGCGGTAGATGACGGCCCGCTCGTTGTGCCAGGAGCCGAACACCGCGCCGATAGCGCCGTGCAATTGCTGATGGACGTCCTGCGGGAAGGCGCCTCCGGTGATACGTTTGATCAGCGCCTTGTAGCGGCGGATGAGCTCGATAAGATTATCGGTGGTCATCTCGCTGTCGTTGATCACCCCAAGCTCTTTCTTGAGGTCGCCCATGACTTCGTCGAAAGGCTCGTGGGCATGTTCGCCTTCCGGCTGAACTCCCATGACGACATCGCCGTACATCTGAATGAAGCGGCGGTAGCAGTCGTAGGCGAAGCGGGAATTGCCCGATTTCGCGGCCAGACCTTCGACCGTCTTGTCGTTCAGGCCGAGGTTGAGAATCGTATCCATCATTCCCGGCATGGAATCCCGGGCTCCGGAACGCACCGAAAACAGCAGCGGATTGGAGGCATCGCCGAACTTCTTGCCGGTCTGCTTCTCCACTTCGCCCAGAGCGGTGAGGATCTGTTGCTCCAGACCCGCCGGATAGCGGTTCTTGTTCTCGTAGTAGGCGGTGCAGACGTCCGTGGTGATGGTGAATCCGGGAGGGACGGGCAGGCCAATGCGGGACATCTCCGCCAGATTGGCGCCTTTGCCTCCCAGCAGTGGCTTCATCTTACCGTCTCCGTCTGTCTTTCGGCCGAAAGCATAGACGAACTTGGTCTTGCTGGAGGAGCGTTTCGTCGCCGTCTTTTTCTTGGCGGCCGCTCGCGTGGTTTTCCTCTTGGCGGTGGCTTTGCGTGGCATCGGTGATTACTTGATTATTAGTAGGTTTCTCAGTGTTCAAGGGATAGAAACGACAAGTTTAATACCGATGCCGCTTTAAGTGTCAATGGCTTAGCGGAGAGGATTGTGCAAAACCGGTGAATCGGCCCGCTGGTTCATCCGTTTGACGACCGTGTCCGTCACCTGTCCTTGCCGTTTTGTCCGGCGGATCCCCGGACGCGGCGCGGGCGGAACCGCGCCCTCCAGGGGAATACGGATCGGGTTTGCAGATGCAGTACCCTTGCCG
>PXDC01000032.1 GCA_003565135.1 Verrucomicrobiota bacterium | reverse complement strand
CCGGGACGATGCATGTCGAGGAAGGGGTGTTCGGACATCCGCGGAATGGGATGTTCGTGGAAGGCGGAACCTTGGTTTGGGACGGTTGGCATTCGCCCCGGTGGGGCGCCGACCTGGTTGTAGGTGGTGCGGGGGTGACCGCTACACTTTCCGGCAACGGCGAATTCCGTGCGAGCGGCAGCAGCCATACCTTGAGGAATTACATTTATGACAAGGGTGTGGTCAATCCGGGGCGTCCCGGCGAGACGGGAGCCTTGACCTTTTATTCGTTCGATCTTCCTTTCTACAGTGGATCGGAACTCCATTTGGATTTGCGTGCTCCGCACGACCACGATCGGCTACTGTTCAAGGTGGACGAGGTGGCGCATCCTACCCGCCACCCGTCCGTTACGTTGGCGACGGACGGAAAAGGGGTGGAATTGGACTTGAATTTTTTGGTCGAGGATCCCGCACAGATATGGCCGGGTGACTATGTCATACTATCCGGGTACGCCGGGATCACGGGCGAATTCGTCGGATGGAAGAACGGTGTGGAACGGACCGTGGACGGGTATGACGGCTATACGTTCGCCCTGCACTACAACGATACCGAAACGATCCTGGCGGTGATTCCCGAACTGACGTGCCCGGGCACGACGGTGATCCACCGTCCGGGCGAACCGTGGCGCGAGGCGTACCGTTGCCTGCGGCCCGTGGTCCGGCCCGGCCGGTTTGTCGCGTGGTCGGATACAGATCCGTCCTCCGATGAGATCGCGGAAAGCCTGCAGGTCTTGTACCCGGGCCGGATTGACATGGCCGGCCCGGGTGCTCTGCCGGAGCTGGTAGGCGTTTCGTCCGTCATTGCCTGGGCGCACGGCCAGGACGTGTTGCCCGATCCGGCGCGGCTCGACGCCTTTGTCGAGCAGGGCGGCGTGGCGGTGCTTGACCTGGCCGTATATGCGGCGTTCCGCGGGCTTGCGGTTCGGGAGGAGGCAGCCCCCAGCGCGGATGAAGCGCAGATGCATATCCGTCAGGCACATCGAATCACGCAAGGCTATGCGATCGGTGACCGGATTCCCTGGTCCTACGAGGAGGACGGTCAACCGATGCAACGTTGGCTGGAGGGCGAGATCCCCGGCGTCGTACTGGCTGAAACCGCGGAAGGCGGTGCATTGCTGGTCGTGGAGGACCGGGGTGAGGGTCAGATACTGGCCACCGACCTGGTGCGTATTCCCGAGCCCCGGCATCGTCGGGCCGGCGCGTATAACAAGTACCTGTTCGCGGGCAACCTCTTGGGCGGCTCGGTCCGATACGGCCGGCATTACAACGAGCGCTACAGCTACGCCGACGTGGTTGAAAAAATGCAGGTACTCGCGGAGCAGTACCCATCGGTCCGGTTTCGGGACGAGGGGCCTGCGTATGGGGAGTACCGGATCTACAGCCTGGGCATGGGGGATCCGGATCAACCGACGTTTTTCCTGTATGCGGCCGCCCACGGCAGTGAATGGGAGCCGGGCTTCGGACTGCTGGCCCTGGTGGAATGGCTGGCGCAGAACCCGGAGCTGGAGCTGCTCGATCTTGAGCGCTACCATCTGAAGGTCGTGCCGCTGATCAACCCCTCGGGCTACGACCGGTTCCAGCGCACCAACGCGAACCGGGTGGACTTAAACCGCAATACGAATGTGGGGTGGGATGAATTTGTCGGGCGTTTGAACCGGGATGGGGTCTATGGTCCCGGTTCCAGCAATTGGAAGGGGGAGGCGCCCTTTTCCGAGGCGGAATCGCAAACGTTTCGCGCCATGGTGGAGAGAGACCGGCCGATCGCGGTTTTGGATTTTCACGGGAACCTGGGCGGGAGCGGAAACAACCGCTTGATCATCCTGCCGTACATGGAGGACGGGAACCGAAGATTCCAGAACGAGTACCATGCCCGGGACGCGGTTCGCCGTTTGAACGAGGCCTTCGCGGATCGGTATGTACTTCAACGGGCCAGGCATCCCGGCGTATTCCAGTATGAAAAGGAATCGGTTTGGAACGATTCCCTGAAAGCGCCGAGGATGATGGACTATGCCGCACGCCAGGGCGCCATGGGATTTCTCTCCGAACCGCCGGCCCAGAACCGGGGCGCGTTTCACTTGGTGTTCAATACTGACCTGACCATCGAAACATGCCTGGCCTTTTTCCACGCCTATGATGTTTATGCTAAATCGGGGGGGCACACGGATCTTCCCTATATCCGGGCAAAGACGGCCGGACTTCAGCCGGTATATCCGCGGGAACGCACTGGTTTTTTTGAGGAGTACGCGTTCAGGCATGGGCACATCTGGACCCGGGGGCGAGCGGCTGATTTTGTGTTCTACGCCGAGGCCGGTGAAGATGTGATCCTGCGGGTTTTTTACCGTGATCCTACGGCGCGCCGGGAAGGCGAAGATACGGTGTTTGAAGTTGTGGGGCCCGGCAACGAACGGGTGACACGCGTTTCTGTGCCGTTCTTTGAAGAAACGGATATTGGCTTCACGGCTCCGGACAGCGGGATCTACCGGCTCTCGGCGAATCCGGGAAACATGGGCGTGGTGTCCATCCGGGACAGTACGCATCCCGTAAACATCGATTTGGATAGGGAGCGGGTCATGTTGATCTGGGGCGAAGGCGATTATTATTTCTGGGTCCCACCCGGAACCCGTGAATTTATAGTCCGTATTACCGGACGTCGAACTTCCGGCGCGCGTGGAAAGCTTTTCGATCCGCTGGGTCGCCTGGTGGAGGATAGCGGCGATACGCTTCTACACGCGTTTCATGTGCAACGGGAGACGCCCAGCCCGGGAGAAGCCT
>PXDC01000101.1 GCA_003565135.1 Verrucomicrobiota bacterium | reverse complement strand
GTCTGCTGCAAACTGCTCGCCGTTATTCCGCGAGCGAGGCGGTCCCAAAACGCGCCATCTCGCTCATCGACCAGGGCCAGTTCCTGAAGTGCGGACCGATACACCAGGCCGCACCATTGGACCGGCTGACCGATCCAGTTGGGCGCCGTCCAGTTGGTGGCGCCCAGGACCGCGATCGTTGCATAGGGCCCAATGGCGCCCCCGGTGGGAGAATCCAGGTAAACCAAGGGCACGCCGGTCCAGGCCCAATACCGGGCCTCGTCCAGATACTCCTCGTTGCCGGAAAGCTGGTAGCCGAGCACGTAGCTTCGTACCATGCGGGCCGAAGCCAGGATATCCGGAGTGTGCAACGGCATCTCCCAGGTCTGAGCGCCCCGCGGCACCCTGCTGGCATAATGTTCCGCCTGTTTGTCCAATAGAGCCAGGGCCTCGCCGATCAGCGCTTCGTCACCGGAGAACGCCGACGTTTCCAGAATCGATTCAAGCGACACGAAGCCATGCCCGTTAGCATGATCCTCCCAGTGGGTGCGGCTGTAATCGGTGCTGCCCGGGCGTGGCTTGTAGCGACGCAATCCCGTATCGTCGAATTCTCGCAAACGAGCCCGGGCGTCGGCCACGCGCGCCTCGATATAACGATCGACGCGCCCGAAAAGGAGTGGCGCCACCGGACGGTTTACGTGGGCGATTCCCTCGCCGTAATGACTATCCGGATGCAGGCGTTCGAGGCCGCGCCGGGCGCCGGAGCGCAAATGGTCGGCCAACGCCGCATCGTCGGTGTGTTCGGCCAGCCAGAGCAGGTGCGCCGGGGCTTCGGCGCTGGCTTGGAGTGCGAAACCCGGCCAAACCGCATGACGCCAGAGGCCGTCGTCGTGTCCGCCGGAATCAAGCCAACCCGCCGCCAGCAGCCGGATCGCTTGCTGTGCGCCTCCGGGCGTCTCCGGAATTTCCGGCAACCCGCCGGAGAGAGTCACATAGTGCCGGGCCGCCTCGGCCACGGTCGCTCCATGGCCGCCGAAAACCCGGGCGGTCAGGGATTGGGGAACATCCGCTTGCAGGAGGATCGGAGCGATGGGATTCACCTGGTTTTCCAGGCGCTTGTCACCCACCCCCGGATACCAGAGCGCCATCAGGTGCGCCTCACTCCCATGCAAGCGGTCGGGCGAATCGAATACCGCCGCCGGACGATCCTGCCGGTTCCAGGCCAGTCCGAGATAACGCTCTCGGTGGGATAAGGCCATAAACGGGGAGGTCAGTTTATAGTCCGCCACGATACGGCGCTCGGCCTGATCCCGGTCGAAGCTCTTCTCGCTGCTGCCGGGCTCGTCCTTGCCCAGGTACTCGACGCCGGGCAGCACCGCCTGCGTTTTGCTTTCCCCGAAGGTTCCGAGCCCGGGGAACAGCGTTATCCAGGGCAGATGAAAAACCGCCCGGTCGCGGTCCACGGTTACCGTGGTTTTCACCTCGATTCCGAGTTCCGTGGACTGCGGACGAAACGACCGTTGAAGAGTCCAATGTGCTCCGTGCTCGTCCCGAATGCGGGCTTCCACGGTCAACGCCGCGCCGCTGCGATGCCGGGACACCTCGACTTGGCCAAGATCGAGAAAAGCCGACTCCCCGTCGCTCACATAGCCAATTCGTTCGTTGATCAGGCTGCTCGCGATAGGTTCGTCGTGGACGTCGACCGAAAAGCCGTTCCAATGCCGGCCATCATGCCGGACACGAAGGCCCCCCGCCTCCACCGCCTCGGCCTCGCCGGGAACCGCGATCGGCTCCGGCACGGGCAGGACGTTATCCGCCAGCGGGGTCAGCGGTTCCGCTTTGATCCACTGGATGGCGAAACGCCCTTTCCCGGAGGCGGGATCGATCCGCAGGCGACTTCCCTCCTCCTGGGGCGGAATCAAAACACGGTATTCATGCCATTCACCATCGGGTATAACGAAGAAGTCGACGCTTCGACGGGCGTGAAAACCGGAGCCGTAAAACACTTCTCCTCCACCGTCCCCCGTGGACCGCATACGGACGGTCAGACGCAACCTTTTCCCCAACGGCAGCTTCTCCGGCGACGGCCCCTCCACCCACGGATCGTGGCCCACGCTTTCAAAAACCAGCCCATCCTCGGGGTGCTGGTGAAAATGCTCGATGCGGGGATTGCCCTGCCACCCGTGGGTGCCCTCGCGAAAATCGAACAGCACGACTTCCTCCGCATCCGCGGAAACGGCCGCGATTACCGCCAGGAGAATTATCCCTCGCATCATCCGCAGTGCCGACCCCCCATTTGGCGATGCCGCTTTTTTCATGGAGGATTTATACTGCCTGCACCCCCTGTCGCACAATCCCGGATCGGGCAACCGCAGCCTTCCCTCGCGCGCTTTTCCAACCCAGGCAAAAACTGCCCGTTGTCCACAACCTGCAGAACGCCACGGCGCAGTCGCCGCATCACCGTCGGTCTCGCATTCGGAGAGAATGCCCGGCCCAAGGCAGCCGATTGTACTTTTACGATCCGGCCTCTGGTGAATAGTTCTTTTCGTTTACGATGGGCCGATTATCCCAACACAGGAACCTGTCGGGCAGGCCCGGCGGAGGCCCGGGGGGGCCGAAATTCCACTCTTGCCAGGGGCTCCCCGCGTGTAAGAATCCGGTTGAAGTCAATTCTCGTGCCCATGAATTGGAAATGCTTTTTATTCTGCGCCCGGTTTTCCACTGCGGTGGTTGCCGCTATTCTGACAGGTCTTTCGCTTCCCGCGATCCCTGCATCTGGCGGCGACGAAGCCGAAACCTTCCGGGTTATGACGTACAACATCCGGCATTGTCGCGGCCTTG
>PXDC01000218.1 GCA_003565135.1 Verrucomicrobiota bacterium | reverse complement strand
CGGCGGGTACAACGCCTACTTCCTGTCGTCGATCGATGAACGAATCGCCGTGACGGTTTCCAGTTGCGGGATCAATCCCTTGACGGGAAGCTCGATGCCCGGCCATTGGGGTGTTCGCGACTGGTACACCCATCTGCCGCGTTTCAGCGAAGACATGAAGCGCGATCGGGCACCGTTTGATTTTCACGAGATCGCGGCGTTGACCGCGCCGCGTCCCTTCTTCAACTACAGCACCCAGCAGGACCACATTTTTCCCGATTGGCGTCCGATCGCTGAATCGATGGAGCAGCTTTACGGGCTGTATTTACTTTACGGGGAACCGGAAAAGTTTACGTCCCTTGTCGGCTCCGGGGGCCACGACTTTCCTCCTGAGATCCGGGAAACCGCCTACCGCTTCCTCGACCGCTGGCTGAAGCCGTGACGCGGCCCGGTGGTTTTCTAATGAAAACCCGCTTCCTCCGGCGACTCCACCTCGTTCACCAGGGCGCCGGAGAAACGGACGGTTCCGTCCGCGTTCACCTGCTCGAGCTCTAACCCGATCTCGCCGGTCCGGTTGAATTTCAGTTCCCAGCGAATACCGGCACGGTCGGTAAAACGGACGCCATCGGTTTGTGACGTTTGGAAATGCTCCACCGCAAGCGGTTCTTCATACTCCGGCAAGGTTGCCTCCAGAACGTGAAGAAACCGGTTGGCCGATGCCGGCTCCGGATCACTGATTTCAAGCCGCCATTTGCCGGTAAGTTGAAACTCCTGATCCCAGTCCGGCGTTTCCGGCTCGACAACCGGCCAGTTTCGTCCCGACGCGTAGAACTCGTTTCCCGGGCCTCCCGCTAATTCCGTACGCGGGTCGGCTGGCAGGATGGTTTGCACGAAAAGCCTTCCGTCGAAATCAATTTGCCAAAGGGTCTCTCCGAGGCGGCGCGGCTTGTTTTGGGCGTGCAGCAGAAACTCCTTGCGCTGCTCCGGATTCACCGACTCGACCCGGTCGTAAATGACCACGACATCGGGCAAAAGGTAGACGAACTGACGCACCACCTCGCGGGATTTCGAAGAGGCGTAACTGCCGGTTGCGTCGGCGGCGACGTAGATAAAATCATCGGTGCTTTGCACGGCGATGGTTTTGGCCGCGGTCCGGTCGTTCTGCCCGCCATGGTTGTAATAGGTCTTACCATCCGACTCGTATCCCCAGGGACGCCAGAAAGGCGGCATCTCCTCCCCGGGCTGGTGGATGAGCAGGGTGTTGTGCGCAACGCTTTGCGCCGCATATTTGTGGTGATGGGCGGTGTTGGTCCGGCTGCCGGCATCGAGCGCGAGGAAGTTGCGCTTGTAAATGACGAAACTCAATTCGTCGTAGTGCTGATGGACGGTCTCGCTGGAACCGCCGCGAAAGGCGATATAGGTATCATCGGGTCCGGTGCCGGAGCGCATGTGAAAGAGCCCGAACCGGGGAGCGTGAAAATAGCGCCCGGAGGAAACCGCCGAGGAATCGACCGAATCGATCCTGGACGGATCGAATCCCGCAACCAGGAAGGGAACAAAAGGATAGTGGGTCCGGAAGCCCCGCGCCGTCTCGGGCAACCGCGCGACCTGGGCATAGGCATGCTCCACCTTCTCGGGAAACCGGTCCCGATAGAAGTGGATGACCTGGGCGAAATGGGTGTAGAGCGAACGGACGCTGTTCCGGTTGTCCCGGTGGGGGATGTCTCCAATGCCGTAATGAAGAAACATCGGGCGATCCTGAAGAACCCGGATGGCCGACCAGTCGAACCAGTTCGCATAATCGGCCATTTGTGTCCAGCGCCCGGAAAGATCCTGTCCGAACGCCGCATGCCAGGAGTAGAAGAAAAGAAAGGTGGCATCCGGATAGGGGCCGAAACTGTAACTGACCGTCGGCGATGCCAGCAGGCCCGAACCGGCTGAAATCGCCTCGCGATGGTCGAGCATTTTGAAAAAGAGTTCGGCACCGCTTTTCAGGAGGTCGGAGGCCCGTTCGTCGTCGATGCCGTCGCCGTACGCGGCCACGCCCGCGAACCATTGGAGCGCCCGCACGCCGTAGTTTCCGTTCCGGTGACTACCGATCGTCCGCCGGAAGGTATATTCTCCGCCCGGCTGCGCCTTGGTCACGTAGTCGAGCAACGGCAGCAGCAGCTCGCGGCGCTCATCCGGGGTCAGGTCGTTGTGGATCCAGTCGTAGGCGGCAAGCGCATTAAGTTCCACGTGGTTCTGCCAGGCAACCCAGCGTTCAGCGGTTTCCGCGCTCCAGAGAATCACCTCGCCGGCCAGTCGGAGGTAGTTCTTCGCCTTCTCGAGGTCGGTCTTCCGGCCGTCGATCAGGTAAAGCAAAGCCGCCTGCGCCGCCTGGTCCCCGCCGTTGTAGCGAAACAAATGCTGCCCATACCGGCTCGCCCGGTCCGCCTGAATCGTGCCGTCCGGGAGCCGCGTAAATCGCTCTTCCTGAAAAACCATTGGCGCTTCCGGCGGGAGGGCGTCAACCGCTTGACGCAGCCGGTCATACTCCTCCCGCGCGGCCCCGAATGCGCGGGCCCGCAGGGCAGGCAGGTCATCCGCTGAAATAAAAAGACGGGGATGCTCGGCGCGGATCGACTCCACGGAATGTACTCCCTCCGGAATGTCTTCCGCGGCACAGGCGAGCGTCAGCAAAATCCCGCCGGCGATAAACCCCCACCCCCTCCGGGAGAGGACAAAACAACGCCGGGCATACCACCCCTCGCGGGAAAGACGATTAATCATGTTTTGTTACTATAAAAAGGACCGCTCGGTGAAACAAGATCCAACAACGCCGTCTGGAGCGGCTTGGGTGCCCGGTTGCTT
>PXDC01000146.1 GCA_003565135.1 Verrucomicrobiota bacterium | reverse complement strand
TTTTAATAACACAACAATGCACAGTTTTATCGGTTCAGGTAATGGGTATAACTGTCGAAAAATGCTCGAAATGGCTTATGCCATTGCGGGCGGCAAAGAAAAATTCATGGAGAAGCCTATTTATAGTGCAACAATATGTCCAAACAGCCCCTTAAGGCTCAACCCGGATATTACTGAGGTTATAATTGCGGCTTCCAGGGGAGGAGCTCCGTGTCTGTTTATTGATATGGGCCTTGCCGGTGCAACTTCCCCAGTGACCCTGGCTGGCACACTGGTTGTACAGAATGCTGAACTTTTGTCCAGCATTGTTCTGGCCCAGCTGGTCCGCAAAGGGCATCCCGTAATCTATGGAACATCCTCGCTGGCCATGGATTTGGGAACAACCACCTCTCCTGTCGGTAGTCCATCACTGGCCTTAGTTAGCGCAGCAACGGCAAAGATGGCTCAGTATTATCTGCTGCCCAGCTGGGCTGCAGGTGGTTAGTCTGACAGCTTTATACCTGATGGTCAGGCAGCCCATGAAACAACCTTAACCGGTCTGACTGCAGCATTGGCAGGGACCAACATAATTTACGGTTTAGGCATGCTGGCCCAGGGAATAACATTCGATTATGCACAGCTGGTCATTGACAACGAGATTGCACGGATGATTAAAGAAGTTGTCGATGGAATTAAGGTTGATAGAGATGCTCTGGCTTTAGAAGTGATCAAGTCGGTAGGTGCCGCTGGTGAATTCATAAGCCATGAACATACTTACAAACACTTTAAGGAGGCTGCCTCAAAGAATAAGATGATCTTTCGGGGCACTCGGGATGCATGGCAAAAAGACGGTGCAAAAGATCTGACGGAGAGAGCTTATGAAGAAGCTATTGAGATTTTAAACACTTTTAAGATTATGCCACTCTCTCAGGATGTTGTATCTAAGATGAGATCAATAGTAAATGAAGCAGAAGATTATTACTCAGTTAAAATAAGCAGTGAATAACACTACAGTTAAAAACACACAGGGCGTGCAGGGATAGTCTGCCCTGTCACGCTCCTGTCATTTAATGTAGAAATTTGATTAAGTGAGGTGAAGATTTTGGTTGTTACAAGAATGGGTGACGGCTCTTTTGTAACATTGAGCAGAGAAGAAGTTCTCCGTGATGTCGAAGAAGGAGTCGCTGATGCAGTTAAACGCGGTAAGATAGAGTCTTTAAGCACAGATGAAATTGAGCATATCGTTGATATCTGCTGCCGTCCGCAGAAATTTGTCAGTGTTGAAAAGGGTAACGAACTAGTATTGACATATGACTCGGGAACTTTAAAAGTAACCCGTCTGGGAATTCCAATTGGAATGCCTCAGATTATGCAGCTCTATGAGCGTGTTTTTGCGGCGGATACCCTGGAACTTGCTTATGTGCATTACAGTTTTAAACCAATTAAATCAATTGTCCCTGAAGAGCAGTATGCAGTGGCAGAAACATCGCTGGTTACCGCTGCACCGCTGCTTTACGGTGCTATGCCTAACCTGCCTCTTTATACTCAGCCGGATGGTCCATGCCCGAACGCAGCTGAACTATTACCAATGGGAAAAATTAAAGAGGCTAAGCAGGCCCAGGAAGAAGCTGCCGAGTATGCTATAAAGGATATGGTTTTTGTTTCAAGCGGCGTTTACGAAGCAGGAGCGGACGGAATTGATTTTGATACTACTGCTGCTGCAGGAGATGCTGAGTTCTATGCTACCCTAAAAGCAACAGAAAAATTACGCGAAAAGTATCCTGAAATGGCAATAGAAATCGGGATGGCCGGAGAATTTGTTCTTGGTTTCCATGGGGAACTTGAATTTGATGGCGTACGACTTGCCGGTCTTTACCCGCACAAACAGGTCAAGCTCGCTGAAAAAGCCGGTGCTTCAATATTTGGAGCGGTTGTTAATACCAATAGCAGCCGTACTTTTCCCTGGAACCTGGGCAGAGCAGTTACATTTTGCAAAGCCTGTGTTGAGGTTGCGGATATTCCGGTCCATGCCAATGTTGGTATGGGGGTTGGCGGTGTACCGCTTGTAATGACGCCCCCGATTGACTGTGTCTCCCGGGCTTCGGCAGCAATGGCAGAAGTCGGTAAACTGGACGGGTTATAGGTAGGTTACGGTGACCCTGCAGGAATGGCTTTAGCTCACATGCATGCATCGGGTATGGGTGGAATACGCACTGCCGGAGATCTGGTAGCGCGGATGCAGCTGTCCCGAAAGATGCGCTTAAAAGAAGCTAAAGAATATGTAGCAGATAAACTAAAAATATCAGTAGATGAGCTTGCCGACGAGGTAATTATGAATGAACTTCGCCGGGATCTGGATATAGGAGATGTCTATGCCGGTATGGGTGAGCAGGCAAGAGGAATTGAAGCCAAGTTCCGTATTGCCAGCCTGCTTGATGTTGACATCAACAGTGTCCAGAGATTCTTGAAGAAAACAAAGTGGCAGTAAAATTATAGAAGATTAAGACTTAAGGCAAATGTTGAATAACAGATTCAGTAATATGTAGTTATGAAGGGCTGGCGGATCGGAACTATAAACATAATTAAATTTTAGAACTGGCCTATATGCTTGTTGTTTCCTGTAATACTTTGTGATGAGGTGTTAATTAGATGAAAGGTTTTTATGGCAGGCTTTTAGAGGTTAATTTAAGCAGTAGGACAATGAAAGAAACAAATGTACCTGCTCATTATTACCGCAGTTACCTTGGAGGAAGCGGTTTGGCTGCATATATCTATGCTCAGCGTGGTTATTCTGATCTGGATTCTTTAACAGAAGAAGCGCCGCTGCTAATTTTTACCGGTATATTAAGCGGTTACAACAT
>PXDC01000392.1 GCA_003565135.1 Verrucomicrobiota bacterium | reverse complement strand
TGGGAAAAGAAGATATCGAAATTACCCGGGTGCCCCTGCGAGTACTCGGATTGTAGGCGGATCCGTCGAAGGATCGCTAAACTCCAGGAGATCCAATTATGAGAACGAGACGATTGCCGGTTTTATTTTTCTTTGCTGCGTCCCTGGCCTTTTGCCAGGACGCCTTCAATGCGAGTGTGGAGGTTGACCGACTTCGGGTGGAAGACCTCAAAAACCCTATGGGGATCGATGCCGGGGAACCGCGGCTGAGCTGGCGGTTGATGTCGGAGAACCGGGGTGAACGTCAGACTGCCTACCGTGTGCTGGTCGCCAGCTCAGCGGAGAAATTGGATCCGGAGAATGCTGATATTTGGGACAGTCGGAAAATGCACTCAAATCGCAATTACGGCGTGGTTTATCGGGGGAAACCCCTGCGAAGCGGCGGGAAATACTACTGGACCGTACGGGTGTGGGATGCGGCCGGACGGCCGTCCGAGTGGTCCGATCCGGGGGTTTGGACAATGGGCCTCCTGGAGCGTGGGGACTGGGAAGCCGATTGGATAAGTTACCGGGATGAACGGGTTGTCGATGCCTCGCGGAATGAGCGGGTCTATCCCCATCCGCGTTACTATCGTAGTGAGTTTGAAGCCGTCGATACGATCGTATCGGCGACTTTGTACGCGACAGCCCTGGGGAACTACGACGTGGAGATCAATGGGCGACCGGTAACGCATTCCCGCTTCCTCCCGGGGTGGACGGATTACAGGGAAAGAGTTTATTACAACACGTTTGATGTTACGGAATTTCTCGAATCGGGATCCAATGCCATCGGCGCGATCGTAGCCGACGGCTGGTACGCGGGCTACCTCGGTCTGGGACCGTTCTCGGGACACGGTCCGAATCGGAGCGGACGCTACATCTACGGGAAAACCCCGGCGCTGAAGCTGCAATTGGCATTGGAATACGAGGATGGACGGAAGGTGATCATCGGAACCGACGAGACCTGGAAGGTAGGGACGGGGGCCTACCTGCGGGCGGATATGCTGATGGGCGAAACCTATGATGCTCGCTTGCAACCGGCCGGGTGGTCGCGGGTGGGGTTTGACGACAGCGCCTGGGACCTGGCCGTCCATGCGGAGGAGAACGTGGAGCTGCCGGCAACGTTCACCGACCACGGAGGCGAACGTACGGTGGATCTCGGGTTTCGTGAGCCAAAGAAATTGCAGGCCTATCCCATGCAGCCGGTGCGTCCGATCGAGGAAATGGCGCCCGTCTCGATCACGGAGCGTGAAGACGGTCTCCACATCGTGGATTTCGGACAGAACTTTACAGGGGTGGTGCGGCTGGCGCTGGAGGGGAGCGTCGGGGATGAGGTGAGGATCCGGCACGGTGAAATGCTGCATCTGGATGGGAGCTTGATGACCGAGAATCTGAGGAGCGTGGAAGCGACTGATTATTATATCCTGCGCGGCGATGAGGGCGGCGAAGTTTACGAACCCCGCTTCACGTTTCATGGATTTCGTTATGCCGAAATAAAGGATTATCCCGGGGAATTGACCAAGGACAAGGTCCGGGCGGTTGTGCTTCATTCGGATACCCCCATGGTGAGCGAGTGGGAATCGTCGGATCCTGTCCTGAACCGGTTTTACAAGAACGTCCTCTGGACTCAGCGATCGAACTTTTTGGAATTGCCGACGGATTGTCCGCAGCGCGATGAGCGGCTCGGTTGGACGGGCGACGCACAGGTTTACGCGCGGGCGGCGATGTATAATGCGGATGTCAACGCGTTCTTCAGAAAATGGTTCGTCGACCTGCGGGATGCCCAGCGCGAGGACGGCGGCTTTCCGGATTTTGCTCCCTACCCGTACCAGCACGGGCGGAGCGGGAAGCCGTACGCGACGGCGTGGACGGATGCCGGAATGATTGTGCCCTGGGCCCATTATGAATTCTACGGGGATAAAGAGGTTCTGCGGCGTCATTACCATTCCATGCGACGCTTTATCGACTTCCGGCTGAATCAGGGTCCCGATTTTACGGGGACTCGCCTCGGGAATGCCTGGGGCGACTGGCTGGCAATCGGGGAAGAAACGCCGATCGAGTTTATCGATCATTGTTATTATGCCGGAAGCCTGGAAATCATGACGGAGGTCGCGTCGGAACTGTGCCGGGAGGACGATTTTCGCAAATATGCCGATGCCCTGGAAAAGGTGCGTGAGAACTTTGTGCGTGACTACGTGCGCGGGGATGGGACGTTGACCGTGGATACACAGACGGCTTATGTCCTGGCGCTCTGGTTCGACCTGATTCCGGGGGAGAAGCGATTTACCGCGGCCGACCGTTTGGCGGAAAAAATCATCGAAAACGATCGCCGGATGAGTACCGGATTTCTCGGTACGCGACCGCTGTTGTTTGTCCTGACCGATACCGGCCACTTCGAGCTTGCCGTGGAACTGATGCAGAGCCGCCGGTTTCCGTCCTGGCTTTTCCCGGTGGAACAGGGAGCGACGACGGTGTGGGAGCGATGGGACGGATATTCCAAAGCCGACGGGTTTCAGAATCCGAGGATGAATTCGTTTAATCACTACGCATTCGGTGCGGTGGTGGAGTGGATGTTCGAGATCCTCGGTGGGATCGGTCCGGCCGAACCGGGATTCGGGAAAATAATCATCGCCCCGCGCGTGCCTCGGGAGAAACCGCAGGTGGACGTGCCGCCGCTCAACTCTTTGCGGGCGCGGTATGATTCGATTCAAGGGGTGATCGAAAGCGAGTGGCGGATAGAAGGGACCCGATTCGAGCTCCATGCGACGATACCGGCTAATTCGGTAGCCGAGATCCGGTTGCCCTCGAAGTCCCTGGATACGGTTCGGGT
>PXDC01000113.1 GCA_003565135.1 Verrucomicrobiota bacterium | reverse complement strand
GAACGGAACGGCGGCCTTTACCGGATCGAGCCGGTCAACGGTGAAGATTGAGCCGGGAGCAAGGCTGCGAACTCGAAACCAAGCCTAATCTCTGCGGAGCGGGTAGGAGAAGATACCTGGAGGGCGGCGCTCCCGCGCCGCCGGTGCGGGCAGGATGCCCGCGCTCCAGGGTCAACTCGAGGTCCGGTTATCCTGACGTTTGGTGCGTACGAACTGGAACCCGCCGCCGTTTCCGTCCGGCACGTTTTGCGGTAGATTTCAAAAACAGGAGACTAATGTGAGAGGCGGAAAATTCCGCCTCAAAGATCCCCCTGCATGCGCCGCAGCTGCAGCGACCGCCGGTCGCGCTCCAATTCAATCACTCCCAAATCGAAAGGCTCGTCGGTGCGACCGCCGGGGGATTCGGGGATCGTGACCGTTTGGACATGCGACGAAATCACCGGGGCCGAATGACGAAACCCGGTTTCGTGTCCGGCCTCACGCAACTCGATCTCCAGCACATAGTCACCCCCCGGCACATCCTCAATGCGAAAGCTCCCATCCTCGGAAAACGCAAGGGGATATTGGCGTTGCGCAAAGTAGTGCGCCCTCCCTGCCTCACTCGAATCAAACAAATAACGCTGGTACATCCCTTCGTCGCGCCTTCTTCGGTGTTCCGTGTCTGCCGCTTCCCGCTCCTCCGGAGTCGTCGCCGCATCCCGGGCGTCCATGTGTTCCCGATATAACGCGTGTCGATCCACGAATCCCTCCGGTTCCGGAACAATCAGGTTCAGAGTCTGCAAATCCGACCGCCAGTCGATGGGGAGATCATAATCTCTGAGAACCAACATGCCGACCACCGGCCGCCCTTCTCCGCCGAGAGTAAAACGGTGGGTTTCACCTGGTTCCGGAACAAACCTCCTAATCTGGGCCATGGGAACCCGATCGGCATTCTCGGAGAGAATGTCCGGCCTGTGGTGAAGGGAAACCGGCACCGGAGGAACCCGCTCAAAGAAAAACCGTCCCTGTTCGTCGGTCGTCGCATTCAGATAAAACATCATCGGCGAACTCCCGCGCGGGAAATAATCCCACAGATTGGCCGCCCGGTTCATACCCACTCGTTCCCCTGCACCGGGATTCGCTCCGATCATGACACGTCCTTCCACCCGAGCCCAGGGCTGCAAGCGTACCTCGGGGTCGCGGGAGAGAGCGTCGACCCTTATCATTGCAAAACCGGAGTCGTCCGCCGCGATGATGCAGTAATCATCGACACCCGGGGTAAAGGAAAATCGCCCCGAGGCATCCGTGGTTGCCGTTGACATCGGTTGTTGGGGCGAGATTCCTCTCGCCTCCACCTGATCGCCGGAGAGTTCCAGCCGTACCCCATTGTGATGCCCGATCAAAAACACGGTCACTCCGGCCGCCGGTTCACCATCGGGACGCAACAACACTCCGGCCGGACCACCGCCCCGCTCGAGCTCGATCACCAAGTGGTTCTCCGTTTCGAGCAGGCTGCCGGAAGCGAAGGGACGGTATCCCTCGGACTCAACCTTCACCGCCGGCGGCTCTTCCCCTTCAGTGAATGCTACCGAAAACGATCCATCGGTGAAACGGCTACTCCGGGCCGGAAACCACTCGTAAAGCCCGCGATCCAACCGGCTGTGTCGCCCCTCGGTCACGGTAAACACCGGCAGGGGTTCTCCGGTTTCCGCGTCCAACACGGTGCCGCTGACGTGAATGCCGTCGTCCGGCGAGAGACCTTCGGCACCCCGCAACGGCTCGCGCCCCGCTGTCTGGTAATTTCCACTCAGGCGGGGGCTTGCTTCCCCCGGTTCCATTTCCAAAATCAAGTCCGTCTTATCCTCCTGGATACGTCCGATAAGACGATCCGAATAAAAGGGTGCCAAGCCGGCATTTCCCATGGTGGCCCGGAAGCCATCATATCGCGGTATGACCGCCAGTATGCCGGGCGGGACATCGGCAACGAACCGTCCATCGGCATCCGGTTCGATTTCGAGAAAATCTTCGGTTTGGCGCACATCCTGGCTGTAGCGTTGAAGCACGACCCTGCCCGGGCCGAGGGTTACCCCGGGATCCGAATCCTCAGCCAAACGAACCTGCCCCTCCAGCCGCAACGCCGGCAGCACGTCCAGCACCCCGGCATCGACAGTCGCTCCTTCGCGCCCGGTCACGAACTGCCGTGTCGGAATCCCGCCATACCCCTGAAAGGACTCCAACGTTCCGTAGAGAAAAAACCGCATCTGCGAGGGCAGGTGTTCGAAACGGAAGTAGCCGCGCTCATCGGTCGTGACCGTATAAGAGCCAACATTCACGTGCGACCCTCGATCCTGATGACTCATGCCGACCTCGACCCCGGACAGAGGAACCCCGTCCCTGAATACCCGGCCCACCACCGAGGAGCCCCGCTCCAATTGCAGTTCGTAGACCTCGCCGTCGGCGCGCAACCGGCCAAACACCTTGCGAGCAAACCCGTCTCCCTCAAATCGAACGAAGGGCGTACTGCCTCGGATTACAAACTCTCCGGCTTCGTCGGCTACAATCGTCGGGGCAACGCGCTCGAACTCCCCGCCTTCAGAATTGCGCAGGTAAGCAGGCCAAACCTCCCCAAACGCCCCCGGGATCGGGTTCCCGTCCGCATCCACCACCCGTCCGCGCACATAACGGATCTCCTCCTCGGCCGCAGGTTCCGTTTCATCGGCAACCGAAGCTTCCGAGGCATCGGAAGGCTCCGATGACGGGTTCTCCGCCGTCAGCATCGCGACCGGGACCACGATGGCGCCGAGAAGGGTCACGGCGAATGCCACCGCCAATCGGCTCAGGGCTTTGCGGTTGCGGTGTTCGTCGAGGACGGCG
>PXDC01000317.1 GCA_003565135.1 Verrucomicrobiota bacterium | reverse complement strand
GTGGCGACCGGGTTTATCCCGGGAGATCCGGGGGTTTGGCGAATCGGGGGATAAACCCCCTCGCTACGAAGAATTCCGAAAACTTGGCGAAGGGGAGTATAAGGTCCCTAATAAAGCAGGTAGGATTCCCGCTGCCGGGAGAACCTTTCCACGTCCTCAGCCCAGTCGGCCACAATCGCGGCGGCGCCCTCGCCGGCTTCGATCCTCTTTTGTGTTTCCGCGTTACCCGCCCGGATGGCCATGCCGCGTTCGTGGAAAAAGTCCCCGCGGTGCTCTTCGGGCAGGGCCGCGTAAAAGACATCCAACAAATGGATACCGGCGGCAACGGGATCCAGTGCCCCGGCATCGCTCACTACCAACCGAACGCCCTCGATCTTCTCGCCAAGGAGCTTGGGTTCGCGGGACATTCCCGGAATGCTCTCGGGTGTAAACGCGACCGGCTCGAAACGCAGGCCGGGCAGGGCACGGCGGTTGAGTTCCACCGCGAGCGCTTCTCCGTCGACGCGCAGCGCCCCCACCTGGATGAACGGCTCGTAGGTCCCGCGTCCCTCGCTGGCGGTCGTCCCCTCGAAGAAACAAGTCCCCGGATAGACCAGCGCGGTTTCCACGTCCGGAATATTCGGACTGGGCGGGACCCATTCCAGCCCGGTTTCCGGCCACAACATGGCCCGCCGCCAACCCTTCGCTTTTACGACGTGGAGGTCCAGGCCCTCCAGGCCGTCATGCCAGCCTTCGCCCCTGATCATCAACGCCAGTTCCCCCACGGTCATCCCGTGCGTTACGGGCGTCGGGTAGAGGCCGATACCCGATTGAAAGCGGTCTTCGCGAATCATCCCTTCGATCCTTTTGCCCCCGAGCGGATTCGGCCGGTCCAGCACCACAAACGGAATTCCCCCTTCCGCCGCCGAAATCATGGAACGACCCATCGTCGCCGGGTAGGTGTAAAAGCGAGTTCCCACATCCTGCATGTCGAATATCAGGACGTCCACGTTCTCGAGCATCTCCATCGTCGGGCGGCGGGTCTCGCCGTACAAGCTGTAAATCGGCGCACCGGTGAGCTTGTCCCTGCTGTCCTCGACCGCCTCGCCCGCGTCGGCGGTGCCGCGAATACCGTGCTCGGGCCCGAAGAGGGCAACGATTTCGACATCCGGGTCCTCATGGATCACATCGATCAGGTGCTTTTCTCCGACTACGGCACTGTGATTGGTGATGATCCCCACCCGCTTCCCTTCGACAAGCGGCCGGTGGTCACTGAGCAGGACTTCGGCGCCCACCTTTATGGCGGGATTCGTTTCAGCTCGGATTCTGGTGGAGTCAAGGGACATAAGCAGGCAGGAAAAGGTGATCAGGGAAAGGATGAGGCGACCGGACATGACGGATACCATGGACGCCCCTCCCCGTCCTGGCAATCCTGACTTGAGCGTAAGCCAACCCCACCCGTTCATGGACAAACTCGACCAACCCCTGGGACTCCGTTCACCCGAAGCCGCGTGCTTTCAGCCGCGGAAGGCCGGCGCTACGGGCGGACTGCTCGGGGGGTGCTGGCTGAAGCGGCGCACTACGGGCGGAAGTCATTCCCGCCCGGCCGGTCGCTCCGGCCGTAGCGCGCCGCTTCAGCTAGCGCATACCGCCCGTACCGCGGCGTACCGCGGGCGGAATCCTCAGCCGAAGGCCGGCCTTCGGCTTGGCTATCGCCTCGACAATCTGGTCGATGTCCGGCGATCCGATTACCGATGGTTTTATCTGTCGCGGAGGGGGGTGCCGCCTGAAGCGGCGCGCTGCTGCGGTGTGGTACCGGCTCCGGCCGGGTTGGGCTTAAGCGAGTGCCATTACCCCTAAGCCCTTGAGCGGACCACGCGCCAACGCCGGCTTAAAGCCTCAGGAAAATCTTCTTCCGGTAAAGAAAACCGCACAGGAGAAAGGTCAGGGCGAGGACAATGAGCGCCACCAGGAGGTCGCCCAGGCCCTGAGTGACCCGGTCGTTCAGGAAATCGCGCACGTCGCCGCCGGCAAACCGGCGGGCTATGGCGCCGAAGTTCACCAGGTTGTGGGCGAGGTAAATCGTGATCGCGTTCATGCCGATCCAGACAAAGGGCACACTCCACTTGCGCCATCCCCAAACGTCGATCACCTGGTAGAACAGGGCGAGAAGGATTGCGCTGTAACCCCCCGTCACGAGGACAAACGAAGAGGTCCAGATGTGCTTGTTGAGAGGAAACTGGAGGCTCCAGAGATACCCGAGGACAAGGCCGGCGGCGCCCCCGGCCAGAAGCACAACGGTCTTCACAGGCGGGTCGATCATCCGGTCGCGCAGGAGGCGACCGGCAAATACGCCGAGCAGGCAGGTGGCAATGGCAGGTAACGTGCTGAGCACCCCCTCCGGGTCCCAGGTATCCCGGTAAAGCCGCCCGGGAAGCAGCAGTTCGTCGAGGTAATTGGCCAGGTTTTTCCCTTCATCGTAGGACGCGGCCCCGATTCCGGGAACCGGCACAAAGGTCATCAACACCCAGTACCCGGCGATCAACGACGCACAGATCGCGGCGAGGGTTTTGGGTTTGAAATAGCAGAACATCAGACCGGTAAAAAAATAACACAGCGCGATCCGCTGAAGCACACCCACCCACCGGATGTCGTCAATCGGGTTGGCGAATCCACCCGCATAAAAAATGCCGATTGCGTACAACAGCAACGAACGGCGGAAAATGCGTCGTACCGCCGTGTACCGGCTCTCCGTTTCCATGGTCCGCGACAACGAAAACACCAGCGACACCCCGACGATGAAAATAAACAATGGGAATATCAGGTCATAGAACGTGAACCCATCCCACGGCGGGTGCCGCAATTGATCGGCCACACCT
>PXDC01000245.1 GCA_003565135.1 Verrucomicrobiota bacterium | reverse complement strand
TAACTCTTGATGCAAATTCTCTATACTCTTTAGAAATATCTTCTACAATTACTTCTCTACTCATTTTTTCAAGATATTCTCTAACCAACTCCGAATTCTGAGACAGATCTAATAATTGTTCTGCTTGATCTAATTTAACTCTTCTTAAAAAATCAAGTTTATCCTCCAAGGTTCGTCTGTCTTTCAAATCTCCAATCCTCAATTGTCCATCTCCTAAAACCACAGAATCCCTTACTGTTTCACCAACACCCATACCGCAACTGCTGTTGCCTTGTGTTAGTTCTCTCATTCTTCCAACATATTTTTGAAAAGGTGTAATAATCGCACATCCTTTATCAATAAATAATCTTTGATGTGCATCTGAAACTCCTTTTTGTTGCAATACTTCTCCTTCTACCATAAGAGAAATAGGGTCAACATACATGAATGAAGATAAGTATGTTCTTGTTCCGTCTATAAAAGTTCCTGAACCAAACTGACTAAAACAATGTTCTCTTTGACCCTCAACAACATTATGAGCTGCTTGAGACCCGCCATTAAACCTAACCACAGTATCAGCATTAAATTTCCATGTTAAGAAATCGACAATACTCCCCTTGCCTTCATCTCCATAATTAAGACCAACTACAAAATATGATTTATCCATTTTTAACAAAATATTTCCAAGCATTAATCGCTTCATCAAAATGCCTATGAGATATTTCGTCACTGAACATAAAATTTCTGTAACCCATTCTTCTTACTAACTCCAAATCAGAAATATCAGTCATTCCTACGTGCCCTACAGAGTCCAATGACGGAAATATATGGGAAGCACAAATTGCCTGAGGGTCTTTTTCTAGTAAAAGTTCTAATGCTCTTATAGAATCAAATTTATTTTCACCAATATTTATAAATAAATCATCTCTTGCTGCCATTAATTGACAATCTCTATGGGTAGAATAACCTCTTGCAACAAATTCAAGTCCGGGAAGGCTCTCTATTTTTAAAACTAATTTTGCATCTCCATCCAAAGCCCTAACATCTTGAATATCTTGAGAACCTTCTACAAATGAAAGCATATAATCATGAACTCCAAGATTTTTTGCAACTTCAATATGTTCCCTGTCTCTTTCTGTTAAATAACTTCCTTTAATTTTGAAACCTTTTCCAAGAACATTAACTGCCTGTCCTGCTCCAACCGCCTGTTCAGGATTTGGATTAACATAGAGTCTGTTTCCTTGCACATGAGTAATATTAGAACCATGTCCTCCACGAAAAACTATTCTTGCAGGAGTTTCTACTTCAATCTCATGATTTAATTCTATATCTCCATAAGTGGGGTCTGCCCATTTTTCTATTCTTAATTGTCTCCCTTTTAAATCAACCCATAATCTTTTTTGATATTTATCTGCGATTGCTTTAACGGTTCCTAAGGCTTGTCTAGTGTTATAAGGACAACGAATACCAACATTGTATCTAGCTCCAGAAACCAAAGGGTGAGAAAAAATTCTATCAACTAATTCTCTTTTATCTGCAGATGGCAAAGTAGCAATTAACATTTATAATTTTCTGCCACCGGATTTTCGGGCAGTTCCTCCTTTCTTAACAGGTAGATTAACGCCTCCTGCATATGGAACTAGTGCCCCCTCTAGACCGCTTAAAGATGATCTGACATTTGCAACTCTTGTATCTGTTTGACCCCTTGCGACTAAATCAGTAGAATAACTTCCTAAATCTCTTGTTCTTGTAACCATTGCGATAGTTCCGAGAATAACGTCTACAACAGATTTTTCTTCGTGGATTGGAATAATTTTTTCAGCATTTCCTCTTCCAAGATACTCTGCCCATTCTTGTTTTATTTCAGAAGTATCTCCAGAACTATGTGAACTCTGTTGACTTCCGCAATAAGGATTATGCAAAAAGAATACATTGCCATTGAATTTTTTGTATAAATCTGCAAAAACTTTCTTTGTATCTATATCTTCTCCTAATGAAACTCCTAATTGTTCCTGAGCAATATCTCTTCTTAATCTTGGATATGGTGCTTCATCTCCTATAAAAAGAAAGAATGGAAGTTTTGCATTTGGCATTTCACAATTGTTTGCAAAAAAGTAAGCTGCTAATTCATATGTTTCTTTTCTTTGTCCTCCACCATTTCCTTCTAAGAATAATTTTTTTAGTTCTCCATCCAAAGCTTTTCCCCAATTAAAATCAGCTACTTGCAATGGTGCTCTATCACTGTATGCATCACCAATACCAGTAAAACATATATCAAAATCTTTTAAATAACCTTGCTGTTCAATTTGCCCGAACAACATTGGGGCTTTATCATAAACAATTCTTGCGAATTCAATATTAGAACCTGTAACATCTAATGCTACAACAATTGGACTCTCTTTTTCTGAACGGACAGTCCTCTCATAAGCAGAGGTGCTTGAATCCTGATTAGTTCTTCCTAATGCTTTTTTGGAACCAGCACTTGAAGTTCCACCACTATAGAAACTTCCAGAAGAAGATCCTCTTCCTACATCCCTATCATAACTGCTTCCTCCCATATTAAAATAATTAATCATGGGTTTTTAAATATTTCTATAGTATTCACTATAAAATTACATCACTTATTCTACATCTAATTTTAAGAATTGACTTGGAGCCCCAAAAACTTTTGTTCTTAATTCTTTTAACTCGTGCCATGCTTTCCAAGCATCATTTGTCCTATGCTCCGAGTCTTGTTCTAAAAAGCCAGTCAAGTAATTCTTTATCCTTCCATCTAAATCTGAAGGCAAATCTATATCTTTTCCACCAAGAAGATAAACCATTGATTTACCTAAAGAATACATATCTGTTGCAGGATTAGGTCTTGAGTTTCCATCAAT
>PXDC01000092.1 GCA_003565135.1 Verrucomicrobiota bacterium | reverse complement strand
GTCGCGCAGGAGGCCGTTTTCATGGCGGAGGTACTCCACCAGGTCCAGGGGCTCCTTTTCACTCAACCGCGGCGCGGCGTAATCGATTTCGCGGTCCTCGCGCACGATGCGGTAAATCCGCCCGAAGGTGCCGCTCGGCTTGTGCAGCCCGTGTTCCACCGCGTAATCCCGCAGGTGATCGGTCAAAAAGCGGGCGTGCTGAAATAAACCGCGGTACATGTCGACAACGTAGAGCGACCCGTCGGGCGCGTTGTACATGTTGACGGGCCGAAACCGTTCGTCGGTCGAGGTCAGGAACTCCCGCTCCTCGTAAGCGTGCCGCCCGCCGGTCTCGATATCGGCCGGATCGTAGTCGAGGATGTAACGCTTGATCAGGTTCCCGGCCGGTTCGGGGGTGAAGGCGTTGTCCCGGTACGCGTCTCCGAACTGATGCCCCCGGTAGATCACCGGGCCGCAGGTGGCGGTCGCGCGTTTCAGGCTCCCGTCCTCCCGCACCTCGCTCTCCCGGTAACCGCGGTTGACCCCGGTGATGTGCGCCGGCCACATCGGCTGCTCCGGAACGATGTTCCGATTCTTGCCGTAGACCAGGTTGAAATCGGGATGGCGTCCACTGTACCCGTGAGGCACCGCGTGGGTCTGCAGCGGCCGGCGGTTGTGGGCGGAGTAGAGCCGTCCCCAGTCGTCCTGGGTCATGCCCCATTGCCCGAGCCGCCGCATCGGACGCGTATGCCATTGCCCGTCGATGCGACGGATGCTGTCGACCCCGCTGTGGGAGCTGTGAAGCCAGTTGTCCATCCCCCACATCAGGCCGTTGGGCATGTGCTCGACATTGTCCGAGACCGGTTCGCCATAACCGCTGTAAACCAGCTCGCGCGAATCGCCCGCACCGTCACCGGTGGTATCGCGTATCCACCATACGTTGGGCGGCTCGGCCACGAGGGCCCCGTCGTCCAGCACCTTGATGGCCCGGGGGAGGATGAGTTCGTCGCGGAACACCCGCCGCGTATCCATTTTCCCATCACCTGTGGTGTCTTCCAGGATGAGCACCCGTCCCTGCGGGACCTGTTCACGCAAAACCGTTTCCTCCTCGGTCTTATCGTGCACCGGCATGTAGGAGGGCATGTCCACCACCCAGAGCCGCCCGTCCGCGTCGATATCCATGGCGACCGGATCGATAACCATCGGCTCATGCGCCACGATCTCGATGCGAAAACCCTCCTCCAGCTCGAACGTCCCCAAAGCATCCTGCGGCGGCAGCGGCGGAATCTTCAGGTCCGCGTAGGCGGCGTAATCCGGGAGCTGCCCGTCCTCCGCGGCCGCCGGCAACGGATTCAGGCCCAGCCCGGCCGCCAACACAAACGCGGCGGTCGATAGACAGTTTACCTTATGGCACACAAAGGATCTCGGGACATTCATAATCAATCGCTCTTTTTATCTTCGGCACACCACCCGCCGCAATCGGGCGTTCATTCCGGCGCCTCGACTTCGAGGCGGTCCGTTCCGGGTGGCGCGTATTCCTCTTCCACCAGCCAAATGTGTTGAAACCTCACCGGGTCGCCGTGGTCCTGCAGGTAGAGTTGCCCTTCGGGGATTTCCTCGCGGGTTCCTCCCCTGCCGGTTCCCTTTTCCAGTTCGACGTCGTCCTGCACCAGGGCGCCGTTCAGGTAAGCCGTCACCCGGGCGTTCTCCGTCTTGTTTCCCCCTTCATCGAACCGCGGGGCCCGAAACCAGACATCGTACGTCTGCCAGGTCAAAGGCGGGTACGACGCGTTCACCAGCGGAGACGACTCCCGGTAAAGCGAGGCGTTTCCATTCACCTTCGCCGCCTGGGCAAAGGAGTCCAGGATCTGCACCTCGTAGCGGTTCTGCAGGTAAATTCCGCTGTTGGCCCGGCTTTGCCCCGGAGCCTCCGGCATAAACGGGAGCCGGGCCTCCACGTGCAGGCGGATGTCGCCGTAGGCGTCCGCCGTTGTCGCCCCTTCCCGGAGCAACCCGTCATCGGTCATTTCCGCCGTACCGGTCCAACGGTCGAGACCCGTTCCATCGAAAAGCACGATGGCTTCCGCCGGCGGCTCCATTCCCAGACTGGAACTCTCCCGCCGGACGGGCTCGAGGTGCCCCCGGTAGCGATTGCTTTCATCCAAGGCCGTAAACCGGTTCAAAACGTGACGGAATCGCAGGTCCCCCTCCGTTCCCTTCAGAACCAGGACGTGGTCCTCCAACTTCCCCTCCAGCTCCCGCGCGCCCTCGTCGGACCAACCCGGTTCACCCGGCAGCCCTCCCTGATACGAACGGGCCCGGAAACGGTTCTCCCCGATCACCGCCACCTGCAGTCCGGCTTCCGTTCGCTTTTCCGGGTCGTCCGGGTAAAGCGTACCCCGGTACTCGCCCTGGTACGCGAATCCCGGGTACTCACGGGCTTGTTCCGGATCGGTGAAAACGCCGCCCCACGCCGTCGACATGAGGACAAACGAAAAGACGAAGCCCGCAAACAGCGAAAGCGGCCGGGACCGGTGCGCCGCGCGAAGGCGAATGCCGCATAATAAAATCATAGTTGGTCGAAATAAGGAGGCCGGCGCCGCCAAGGCAAGAAAACTCAGCACGCCCGCACCCCTTCGTTGCCGGCCTCCTCCCCCGCCGCAACCGGGAAAATATTCACACCGTTGAACCGCTCCCGACCCGCGGACGCCGTAAGAAGCCGGCAAGCAATCCGGGTTTTCAACGATGCGACCGATCGGACCCTTGTTTTCCCCACGGCCCCTCTCGCAACGCGGTTGATCCTTGCCGGTATCCTCTGGTGCGCTTTTGTCGCTCCCCGGGTTTCGGCCGAAAACGCATCCGCGGAACCGCCGGCAGCCCGGCC
>PXDC01000359.1 GCA_003565135.1 Verrucomicrobiota bacterium | reverse complement strand
AGGATATACCACAAGCATTCCGGAAGGTGGATACACCTTCGAACTGACTGCAGAAAATGCGAATCAGAATTACACAGTGACAAATACGGCAGACGAAGAGTCGCTTGTAGTTGTGCCATCTAGAGAGACACCAGCTAGCACACCTTCCAGTCGACCAATGCCAGCGGTCACTACAGAAATTGAAATTGAAGAAGTCCAGATTCCTGAAGGTGTTCCGGCACCACCAGTAGAGGCACCACCAGTGGCACCACCGGAAGAAACCCCACCGGAAATCATTCTTGATGAAGAGCCCCCACTGGGAGAACCGCAATTACCACAAACTGGCGAAGGCAACCCACTCTACTTCTATCTGGCAGGTTTACTGCTGGCCGGAACTGGATTGGCAATTCGAAAGAGAATGACAAATTAGGAACGGAGTAAAATCCATCATAAAATGAAAAGTGGAAAGTAGAAAGCAGAAAGTAGAAAATTGAAAGTGGAAAAGGAAAAGCCCTGAAGCATATCAATGCTTTAGGGCTTTTTGCAGTTCTTTTCTTCGTGCCCCTTCGTGTCCTTCGCGGTTAAAATCTTCAGAAATTGATTTTCAATTTATTGGACTTAAATTCTTAATTCTTCATTCTGAATTCTCAATTACCTTCCCGTAACACAGATGTAACGCAGATGTAACATTAACGTCACAACAAAAGGATATATATAATATAGGCGAAAATATCAGAAAATTAGCACAAAATCGCCAGACCCGAATAGATCGGGGAGGAGGCAGGGGCGATGAAATCATCGAACCAGATCAAAGCAAAATCTCCTTCCGGTGGCACGCAGTTTCTGGTAAGCATTCGTTACCACCAGAACAACAGCTGGCAGGGAAGTATTCAACGATTAGATACAGCCGAAACCATCAATTTCCGAAGTGAACTTGAGATGCTCAGCCTGATGGAGTCAGCCGTTAGCCAGCACCGACATCACTCCGGTGAAGAATCGGCCCTGCGCCGCTGGGAAAGAGAAACCAAGGAGGTGAAAGAAGGAGAAGATCCGTCAGCAATACCAAGTCCATAGCCGGACTAATGGGTAACCACGTCCCATCCAGAAAAACGCGGCACTCCGTTAAAAGAAACCGTTTGATGGGTAACCACGTCCCACTAAAAAAACGCGGCTGAAAAGAAAGAGCCTGCCTTTATAAACCTGCAGGTAGATTTTCAGAGGAGTGAGAAAGATGAGAATGGAAAAAAGAAGAAAGAGAAACTTGAGGAAAAGTGTGGCGTTTTTGCTGGTGTTATTATTGGTTTTTGGAGGACTATTGAATGTTTTCGCAGCAAAACCCCTTAATCCAGGTGGGAATGCAGATTGTGGCGAAGGTGGAATACTGGCGGCGAAGTTTGAAGTGAAAAATAATACAGCTATATTTGAAGAGGGAATGGATCCAAATCCTGTAACAATTAATCGGATTGTGGAGGGTAAAACAGTAACGGGAGTCACTTATCAGGAAGTATCTTGGAGTTCCACCGTGTCAATTTACCTTATCATAGTCAAAGGGGGACCTGATAATACTCAAATTGGAGATTTAGAAGAAAGTCAAGGTGCATATTCAGGTACTTTTACTACAGAGAACTTACCAACAGTGGGAACGGGTAATATTCCAGGCATATCCAACATTAAATTCTGCACAAAGATTGATGATCCTGAATACTCATTAACCGTCAAAAAAGTAGTTCTTGATGAATACGGTAACATCTTCAACGATGATACAGATCTAGACGGAATCATCAGGGATACAGATTTTGGGTTTGATGTTTTTCCTGACGAAACTAACAATTTATATTCTGAGGAATTCCAAGCATACTGGGTTAGCCAAAACACAGCTAACACAAAAGATTTTGCCCCAGGTGATTATACTCTTAAAGAAATCTATATTCCAGAGGGTTTCCAGTTTGTAGGATACTATGAAGGAGATATCGTTGGAAACTCTGTAAATAAAAACAGCTTAAACAGAAGTTTGGATGGCATAGATTTTAGTATCGATGACAGCTCAAAAACGATAACTATCGTCAATGAAGTAACGCCAGATCCAGATAGAGAAACCATTGAACTTGAAATTCTGAAAGAAATCGTGATGATTGATGGTGAAGATGAAATTGCTGTTGAAAACTATGAGGATGAGAGTTTTGAGATAATTGTCGAAGATGCAGAAGGTAACGGAATGGATAGTTTTGCAGGTAATCACTTTATCACCACCGATGATGGCGAATTACTCTCGCATTCATTCTGGGGAGAGCCAAACCTGGTGATGGAATACAACCTTTGGGAATCCCTGACAGAAGCCCAAGAAGAAGTATTCCAGCTTTTGCGTTATGAAATTCAGTATGTTTATGAAGGTGACGTTGATGACGTAGTTGTTGAAGGAAGCGTTGTTTTCAACGATGATGGTTCAATTCAACTGGATATGGAAGGGCCATGGATAGATAGTGAAATACTTCCAAAGAAAGTCATTGTAACTGTCGTAAATGAACTGCCTCCAGAGCCGGAAACTGGATTAACCGTTCGAAAAGTAGTCGTTAACCAGAACGGTGTCATCATCAATGACAATGAAGGATTCGAGTTTGTTGTCGAGCATATGCCTGAAGTTGTGCTTCAGGAAGAAGGATTCAATGGAGAAAAGCCTCCAATGGAAGAAGGCCCATTCCCGGTAAGTCAGAACAGTCCATTTAATTTCGAAAGCTTCATGGAAGGTATGTACCTGCTGACCGAGCAGATTGAGCCTGACGATGAAGACTATGAACTGGTAGGATACTTCATTGGAGAAGAGCTGGATCTGGAGAATTTAGTCGAAGAAGATGATTTAGAGTTTGAATTCGGATCCGAAGCCATGACCATTTTT
>PXDC01000352.1 GCA_003565135.1 Verrucomicrobiota bacterium | reverse complement strand
GGTGAAGGATTGGCGGCCCATATTTTCATCATGAAACACCACCCCTTCCCCATCGGGCACCCGGAAACGCCAGGCGGTTTCCCCGGATTCGTCGGCCGGGTCCGGCCGGTCCGGATGTTCGGGACGACAGGTTCCGGGATACACCGGCTCTTCCTCGCCTTCGTGCGGGGCGGCTAGATTGGCCAGGATATCCTTGCGCGAACAGCGGCAGGGATACAGCCCCCCGCCGGCCCGCAGGATTTCCCAGGCCCCCCGGTAATGGGCGGCGCGACGGCTTTGATCATACGGTCCCGCCGGTCCGCCGACGTCCGGCCCTTCGCTCCAGGAAAACCCAAACCACCGAAGATCGTCGTACATCGCCTGGATGAACTCCGGTTTGCAACGCGCGGCATCCAGATCGTCGCAACGCAGTATCAGCGCGCCGCCGGCTTCCTCCGCCCGCTGGCGGGCCCGGTCGAAGGTACTTAGGTGTCCGAGGTGAAAATACCCGGTGGGCGAAGGCGCCAGGCGTCCGCGGTAAACGCGGGGCGTCCCGGCGGAACTCGCTGGATGGTCAGTCAAGAGTGAGTCTCAAATACCGGTACACGCCGTCCTGATACACCTGGAACGTATTCCGGCCCGACCCGAGGCTGGCCCGCGCTTCCTCGATGCTCGTAACCGGACGCCGGTTAATCTCGGTAATGACCGTTCGCAGCGGGAAGTGGCTTGCGTACTGAGAGGAACTGTCGCTTTCCAGCACGATCAATCCGCGAAGACCGGCGGGCAGGCCGAAATCGGAACGCATTTCATCGTCCAGCACCGATACCTTGATTCCTTCCAGCAATTCCTCCGACTCATCCGATACCGGAGCCGAATCGGGCCGGTCGAGCTCGGCCAGCACCACGGAGACTGCGTTGCGCTCTCCGTTGCGGATATAGGTCAACTCCACTTCGGTGCCGGGAGGCGTCTGGGAAATCATCAGGCGCAGGGCGCTTTCGCTGGGCACGTGCTGGCCGTCGACCTCGATAATAACATCGTTCTCCCGCAACCCGGCCCCTTCCGCCGGCCGGCCGGGAACCACTTCGACCACCAGTGCGCCTTCAACGCGCTCCAGCCCGAGTTCCGAAACCCGATCCGAGGGAACATCCATCAGGGCCACGCCGAGGAATCCGCGGGAAACATACCCGGTGGAAATCAGGCTGCGCATGACGTGGGAGGCCATATTGACCGGAATCGCGAATCCGATGCCGATATTGCCACCGGTGCGCGCCGAAAGGATCGCGGTGTTGATTCCGATCACGCGACCGTGAGCATCCACCAGGGGACCGCCGGAGTTACCCTGATTGATGGCGGCATCGGTCTGAATGAAATTCTCGTATCCACCCTGCCCCAACAGACCGATCCGGGTCCGGCCGGTGGCGGACACGATTCCCATGGTGACCGTTTGCCCGACATTCAACGGGTTCCCCAGGGCGAAGACGATGTCCCCCACCCGGATGTTGTCGCTGTCGGCCAGAACCGCGGCGGGCAGGTCTTCGGCGTCGATTTTCAAAACCGCCACGTCGGTGCGGGGATCGCTTCCGACGATGCTCGCCTCAAACTGGCGGCGGTCGCCCAGGGAAACCTCGATCTGGTCGGCTCCCTCGATCACATGATTATTGGTGATGATGTAACCGTCGGAACTGACGATCAGCCCGGAGCCCAATCCCTGACGCTGACGGTAACGCGGTTCTCCCTGGCTCGGTTCATCGGGAATTCCGAAAAACCGGCGGAAAAAGGGGTCGTCGGCAAAAGGATTGCGGCGAATACGTTCCTCAATGACCTGGGTGGTGGCAATCGTGACCACGGCCGGACGCACGGTGTCCAGCACGTCGGCGTAACTCGTCACCATCCCGTTGGCGCCCGACCGGTCGAGCGGTTCCCGGTCGATGCGGATCTCCACCGGCGATCTGGCGGTCTCGTCGATCACCTCATCACGGGTATCCAGATACGCCGTGAAGGAGAATCCCCCCAAAAGAAAAAACAATACTGCAAAGAAAACTCGATACTTCATTTTCTCATTCCTGCGTTCGTTGATCGTCGGGCTCTCGGACATAAGGAAAAGAACTCGGTTCCGGTGAATGATTCAGGTTAGAACCCTTTGATTCTAAATAGACCGGTCACACTTTCGTTACGATTGATTCTGACAATGGCCCGGCCCAAAAGTTCAGCCACATTGAGCACGGTGACCGGGAGCCCGCGGGATTTGACCGGCACGGTGTTGGTGGTGATCAATTCATCCAGCCCGCCCTTTTCCCCCAGGCGCTGGTAGGCGATTTCGTTCAGGACGGCATGGGTCACGGCGGCGCGCACGCTGCGGGCTCCGTACTCGCGCGCCAGCCGGGCGGCGCCCAGCAGAGTGCCGGCGGTCTCGGTCATGTCGTCGATCAACAGGACGTCTTTGCCTTCGATGTCCCCCACCAGGCTGATGGCCTCCACCGTGGTGGAATTGGTGCGGCGTTTGGCCACGAAACCGAGCCCGCTGCCGAACATGTCGGCGTAGGCCGCGGCCATTTTCACTCCGCCCAGATCGGGCGAGACCACAACCAGTTTGTCGCTTTCAAAGCGCTTGAGGTAATCGTAAAACACCGGGGAAGCGTAGAGGTGATCCACCGGAATGTCGAAAAAGCCCTGGATCTGCTGGGCGTGCAAATCCATGGCCAGCACCCGGTTGGCTCCGGCCGCCACCAGGATATTGGCGACGAGCTTCGCGGTGATGGGCACGCGAGGCTGGTCTTTGCGGTCCTGGCGGGCGTAGCCGTAAAAAGGCAGCACCGCGGTGATGCGCTGGGCCGACGCGCGCCGGGCGGCGTCGATCATGATCAGCAGCTCCATGATGTGGTGATTCGCCGGCGGGC
>PXDC01000473.1 GCA_003565135.1 Verrucomicrobiota bacterium | reverse complement strand
CCTGCCGCTGTTTCCCGAAGGTGGACAAATGGGGTTATTCGACCTGACCAACCTGCGGATCACCGTTTCCGGCGTGGCCGCCATTCCCAGCGGCGCGGCGGTGGCGGCCGGCAGCCCGGGGATCTCCGGCGCGGTCGATCTGTTCCAGATCGGTTTCGTGCGCGAGGGAGGGTTGATCGTGCCGGATTTCGCCAACATGAGCCTGGATGGTTTCACCCTGCAAATCGCCGGGCTCGAACTCCCGCCGCTCGGCGGCATCACCGGCGGCATCCACATCGGCAACCTGAGCGCGCTGCCCGAGAATCCGCTCGACATCTATTTCGCCGGCACCGTCGGAGCCAAGGTGCAGGAGGTCGGGGCCAGCGTGCTGCTCGCGGTCAAGCCGATTGAATTCATCGGCGCCTGCTTCGAACTCAACGCCGGACCGGCCGGCATCCCGCTCGACGGCGGCAGCCTCGGCGGCATTCTCCTGACCGGGGGCAAAGGCGGGCTCAACTTCAAAAACAGTTTCGCCGACCCGTGCGATTTCCGCAGCTACATCGACGTTTCCGCCGCCGTTCCCCCGCCCGGTTCCGACGACCGTCCCGGCAACCCGGAGGAACCGCCCGATACCCTCGTCGGCGACGATTTCGTCGGCATCAGCTGCGTGGACGCTCCGTTCCCGCCTCCGTCGGTCAACCCGCTGGGAGAAATCCACCCGGACACCGGTGAGGTGGTTTATAAGGGAACCATTCTAAACGAATCGCAGTTGAACGACATCGGCATCACGCGGGCCTTGATCGGCGGTCTCAGTCCCGCCCAGGCGGTGGACACCGTGGCGGCGGCGATGCTCGGCACTCCGGACGACGCCCCCGGCGCCCCGACCGTTTACGGCCAGCGGAACCAAGTGGTCGGCGCGGCGCTGGCCACCCCGGCCCCGCCGGAGGCCATCAATTATTTTGTCTCCCTCACCGATTCGATTCTCGCCTCGGTGGACAACGCGCTGCGCACCGTTTTCCGCGAAACCTTCCGGGTCGCCCTGGGCGCCGATCCCGAAGCCGACCTATACGACATCGTGCTGCAAAAAGCCGGCGAAGGCATCCCGGTCTTCGACATCACGCTGAAACTGGAAGGCACCCTCTCGCACTCGGCCATTTCCACCGTGTTGACCGGCAGCGGAGGCGTTACCCTCTCCTCCACCGGCACGGCGGTGCTGGAGGGACGCATCAACCTGGTCGGCATTCCGGTCGGCACGGGCACCCTCGCCTTTTCACTCACCGATTCCCAAGGAAATATCGACCCGGCCTTCGGCGGTTTGGTCAACGTCGCCCTCGGCCCGCTGGAACTCGGCAACCTCAGCATGGCCCTTTCCTGCGACGGATGCTTCGGGGCGGTGACCGATGAATTCGCCTTCCTGCTGGTCGAGTCGGTTGCCACCATGGGCGCCCCGCTGGTGGCCATGCTCTACGACTTGCTCGACAGCACCATCCTGTTGCCGGACGGCGGCGATTTCGACCGGAACGTGCCGTTGGACATCCATTTTCTCAGCCTCACCACCCAGCAGCAAACCGCTTACGTCGGTTCGTTTTTCAACCTCTTCCAAGCGCTGACCTCCGGCGAAAACCTGCCGGTGCAGCTCACCCCGGAGACCGCCGCCGAAACCATCGACCAATTGCTCGGGGTGTTCAGTTCGTTCATCGTCCGCACCCTCCCGCAGGTCAACCCGTTCATCTGTTTCAGTGGAAACGTCGGCCCGAGTCTCTTCGGGTTTCCCCTGACCGGCGGGGCCGACACCCTTTTCGGCGCTTCGATGTTTTACCACCGGGTGGAGGACGCCGGGCAGGATTTTCAGGAACTGGTGGCGGCCACCCAGTTCTCGCCCACCTTCATGATGCTGGCGCCGATCCTCGGCAGCTACGCCTTCGCCGTGCCAAGCGTTGACGAGGCCGCGCTCGGGTTTTCCCTGCGGATGCCGGCGTTCACCGAGGAAAACGTGGAAACCATGCTGATCGATCCGCTCCAATTCGCGGGCGACCAGATCGGCACCTTGGTGGAAGACGCGGTGGTGAGTTTCGGTTACGGATTCAAACCATTCGGACTGGAGCTGGGCAAAGGGCAGGGACGCGTGATCATGCCGCGCATCGCCAGCCACCCGGAAAATCCGTTCCGCGAGGGAGAGTGGCTGCGGCCCGAGGATCCGGACGACGCCGGCCTGCCGCGCTTCGAGGCTTTGCCGACCCGCATGGAACTGATTCTCGCCGCCTTGAGCAAAAACCAATTGCAAAACCCGCGCTGGCGCGGCACCAGCGCCGATCTCGCCGCCCTTTTTATCGACCCGGCCAATCCGATCGGCGAAGGCCAGGAACCGCTTTCCTGCGATGAACTGACCGGCACCGTGGCCGCCCGCATCCTCGCCGCCGATCCCAATCTGGACATGCTGGGCGAAAGCGATTTCGCCCGCGACTTCTTCCCCCACGGCGGCCTGATCGGCGGGGCCGAACTTTCCTTCCCGAATGTTCTGGCCCAGCCGCCGCCGTTTGACCAACTGGCGATGCTGTTCAGCCTGCCCGAGGTGGAGGAATTCGGCGAGTGGTTTGCCAACGCCCAGGACCTTTTTGAAAACTATTTCGGCGGCACCACCTGCGTCGGCCAGTTGGCCTTCTACCTGCCCGCCCCCAACCCGGTCTTCCCGCCGGACATTGATTGGGAGAACGTCAATCCGGAAACCTTCATGGACTCGGTGACCAACCTCGATTTCGCCGGCCTGATCGACCGCGTGCCCCAGCCGTATCCAATGAACGAAATCCTCCTGCGCGGCTGGCTCGACGCCCCGATCCTCGGCATGCCGGTCGCCCGCGGTTTCATGGATTACGACCTCAACGCCCAACGCTTCACCGTGAGCGCCGAGGTTCCCTCCGGTACCTGGCTCAACGACTGGGTCGGCGGTCGGGTCGATTTCATGATCGAATCCCCCGAATACATGCGGACCGGATTTGGAGTGGAGGAATCGCCGGCGGAAATTTTCGCCGCCCGCCTCGACCAGCTCGAAGATCTCGGGGCCGCCGGCATGACGGAAGCTTTTATCGAAGAGACCATCGACGCGGTGCAAGCGGCCATGCCCAAGGCCAGCCTGGAGGCCGCCGCCAACCTGCAAATCCCGGAGGGCCTCAGCCCGTTTCTCGCGGGCGGGGCCGACGCCATGCTGTTCGCCTTTTCTCCCGCTTTCGACCCGAACTTCGAGCCGGACAACCACTCCCCCCACGCCCTCGCCCGCCGCCGGGGCGGCATCGGGGTGGCCGGGAGTTTTCAATTCGGCTACTTTCCGCCGGAACTCGACCCGAGCCAACACATCCGTTTTGACGCCAGCGGCGCCTTCACCATCACGGCGGACGCCAACCTCGGACTCTTCCCGGCCCTGGCGGGCACCTTCGAGGTCGGCGAAATCGCCATCCCGGGCTTTCCCGGATTCCGCGACGGCGAGCTGACCTTCAACAGCAGCCCGGATGACCTTGCCCCCTACCTGATCGTGGGCGGCACGGTCGATCCGTTCGGCTTGCGGTTGGACCTGCCGGGCGGCGCGGCGGTCGATGTGATCACCTTCGCCCCGCTGGGCGGCGCCCCGGACATCACCGCCCGCCTCGCGGTGGTCCGCAACGACGGAATTCCCACCCTCGGGACCGCCGCCACGTTGGAAATCGACGCCATGTCGGCCGCCATGCCGTTCCTCGGCGACGTGGCGGCGACGGTTTACGGTTCCGAAACCGACGGCGGGTATTCCCCTTTCGCATTCTCCACCAACCCCGGCGAAACCTGGGAGGCAACCCTCTGCATCAGCCAGACCGGTCAACCCAACCAACCGCCCGCCTTCCGCATCCGCGATCCGCGCAACCCGGTTTCCGGTCCGGTGGCGGTGGAGTTCATTCCGAACGCTCCGGTTTGCGGTATCATTGAGGGCACCGGCATGGAGAGCTTCGCGGTGGACATTTTCATTCCGCTCGGCTTCACCGCCGTCTTTTTCCCCGATGAGGAAACCCGCACCGAAGTCTTCGTCGGCGGATCGGGCGAAGCCCGGATTTCCTTTGACAGCACCGGACGGTTTTACGTCGATTTCGGACATCAGCAAAACCTCGGCCTGCCCGGGGTGCTGACCGCCTCGGGGCGGTTGGAATTCGGCATCAATCCCGGCGGCGACGGACCGAACCTCGTCGCCGAGCTGCCGGACGGCGGAACCAGCGTCGTTTATCCCTTCACCGACCTGAGCCAAACCTCCGTCAAGACCGTGACCCTACACAACACCGGCAACGCCACCGCCCAGGTGATCGCCTCCGCCGGCCCGGCCCAGCATTTTTCCACCAACCAGGGTGGCCTCTCCATCCCGCCGCGATCCTCCCGTTCCCTCGACGTGATTTTCCACCCCGCCGCCACCGGGAACCTCAACGGCAATCTGTATCTGGAAACCAATGACGAGGCCGCGCCCACGCTGAACATACCACTGGCGGGAAGAGGCATTTCCCAACCGATCTATTTCCAAAGCCGCGACAACATCGCCTTCTCCCTCACCGTGCCCGGCGGCGTCTCCAAGGCGTCCGTCACCATCGGCAACGCCGGCTCCGCCCCGACCATGAACATGCAGGCGGGGGTCACCGGCGACGGATTTTCCGTGACTCCCTCCGGAACGTTCGCCCTTGAGCCGGGCGAGGAGCGGCTCTTCGTGGTCGAGTTCACCCCGGAAGAAGAGGGCTTCCACGAAGGTTTCTTCACCATCCAGTCACCCCTGCCGATTGGCAACCGGTTCATCCCGCTCTCCGGCCTGTCCGGCGAATCGCCCTGGATCACGCTGCTGGACGCCGAGACCACCGGCTCGAACGCGACCCTGCGCGACATCGAGGTTTTCCCCGACGGCTACGGACTCGCCGTCGGCGACAACGGGACCTTTCTCGAAACCCGCGATTTCGGTCGTTCGTGGTCGCCGCGGAACCTCAGCTCGGCGAACCTAAGGAGCATCCACGCCCAGCACCGCGTGAGCGCCCCGGTGCTCGCCCGCTACCATTTCGAGGAACCGGGCAGCCAACCGACCACCTGGCGCGACGACGGGCCCAACGGGTATCACGCCACCGCCCGCTCGGAGGCCAACGCCCCGATCTCCAGTTATGCGAACGGGCGCTTTGGGCGCGGTCTCTTTTTCCTGAATCCGTCCGGATTCGGTCTCGACATCACCAACGCCGATTTCATCGAGCTGGCCGATTTCGACGTCCCCGCCTCGTTCGCCATCGCGATGTGGGTCGATCCCGAAACCATCGCCGACAACCAGTTGTTCGTCGGCAAACATAACAACAACGGCAACGACTTGTTTGCCTTCGGTTTTTACAACAGAGGGTACCAAGTCCGCTTCCGCGGGCAAACCTTCACCGGCGGTTCGCCCCGCACCGGTTGGCAACATCTCGTGGTCAACGCCGTTTATAATGAAACGGCCAACTCCACCAACGTGACGGTTTACCTCAACGGCAACGTCCTCTGGAGCCACGCTTTCACCGGCAACATCGGCAACGTGGCCCGCGGCCTCCCCTGGGTGCTCGGGCAGAACTGGGTGGATGGATCCAAGGGCTCCACGGTTTCCGATTTGTATTACGGAAAGATGGACGAAGTCTACTTCTTCTCCGCCCCCCTCTCCAGCGCCGACATCCGGGCTCTGTCCAACGGAAAGGGCGGCACCCGGATTTTCGTGGCCGGCTCCCACGGCACCCTCCTGCAAACCGAATCCATGGGCCGGATCTGGCGGCAGAATCCCGACCAGAACGTCACCGGCTGGCGGAGCCGCTTCGACAGCTTCCGCAGCTACAACTGGAACGGGATCACCACCCGGCCCAACGACGGCACCGCCCTTCTCACCGGCTCCATGCCGGGCATTTTCACCTTCATCTCCCGCCCGGCGCTGTTGATTGAGGACCTTTACGACCCCAATCCATCAGTGGACGGCAATGAGGAGTTTGACCAGGCCACCCTCAACGTGAGCCACCTCGGTTCGACCGATAGTGAAATCCTCTTCGACGCCGCCACCACTTTTCACGGGTTGAGCGTGGACGGCCCCCTCTTCCGCAGCTACGCGGTCAGCTCGCGCGGTCACGTGTTCACGGACGCCAACGGGCTGGAGGGTAGTTGGGAACGGCACGGGGGATTCTCGGCCGGCACTTCCCTGAACGCCATCGCGACCCTTCCGTCGGGACTCAACCAAAATTCCTACGTGGCGGTCGGCAACAACGGGACCATCGTCCGTTCCAACAACGGCGCCGCGCCCACTCTCCTCCAGCAAAACGCGGTCACCGGCCAAAACCTCCACGCCATCGCGTGGAACGGGATTTCCGCGGTGTTCGCCCCGGGTCCGTTTCAAGGACCGTTCCTGCACGCGGTGGGGAACAACGGCGCGTATGTGGTCAGCCCCGACGCCGGCCTGAACTGGCAAACCGGAGTCGGCGGGCTGACCGGAAACAATTTCGGCGTCTCGGCGCTGGAGCAGCGTGGCACGGTGGGCTACACCGTTTACACCGCGGGCGCCCAACAGCGCATTCAGATGCTCCGGTGGTTACCGATCCTGCAAAAGCGCAGCCCGTTCCTCACCTTCTTTCCGGGTTCGCTGGATTTCGGACAGCTCGCCCTGGGTGAGAGCCGCACCTTGCCGTTGCGCCTGACCAACCGGGGCCGCGGTCCGGTCAGCGTAACCTCCGTTTCCATCAGCGGCGCGGGCTTTTCCCTGGTTCAAGGCAATGTGCCCGACCTCGCTCCCGGCGATTCGCTCGTTCTCCAAGTCCGTTACCGGCCGGAGACCATCTCCGATTTCGACGCCGGCGAAATCGTTTTGGAAACCACCGACCTCGACCAAACCTTCCGCGTGCCGGTGGTCGGTCGTTGCGTGGATTCCCAATGGCAACCGATTGCCTTCTCCGTGGGAGGCGAGGCTCTGGAGGGCACTGTCCTTGACCTCGCCCAATGGACCTTCGGCACCGGCGGCTCGACGCTCTTCGCTTTGGTCGATTCGCCCGACCGCAGCCGCCTCTTCCGCAGCACCAACAGCGGCGCCACCTGGTCCGACATCACCCCCGCCCCGCCGGCCGGAGAGATTTACCGCTTGCGCACCGTGGAGGCTTACCCCACGTCCAACGGTAACGTCGTCCTGCTCGCGGGCGAGCGGCGCACCGTGGACGGGGACTTGGTGGACGGCGTCATTCTGCGCAGCATAAACGGAGGAAACGGCTTTGTTATCCGCACTCCAAATGACGGCGCAACCCTCGGATTCGCCCACGCCGACGGCTACCGGGATACCGTGAACCGTGACATTTACGTCAGCAGTTCCACCGGTTCCACCTCGGCCTCCGATGTCTGGCAGACCATCAACAACGGATTCACCTGGACCAACAAACCCCAAAGACCCACGCCCGGTTTCGCCGGTGGAAAAGTGCGGACATTCCCCGTTCTCACCACCAGCCCCGCGCAGAACGGGCTGCTGGTGAACGCGTCCAGCGGCTCCTTCCTCTATTCGCGCGGATTCAATGACGAGTGGCCGCAGATGCTCTCCGGTTTCGGCACCGTCGGCCGCCCCGCCATCGCCTTCCCTTCGAATCAACCGATCCGCGATTTCCTCTTCACCCGCGGCACCGGCCCGTTGACCACCGTGGACCGCGGCTGGATCGTGGGCAACTCCGGCCTCTTCTGGCGGTGGGAACGGGAGGGCTCCGTTGTCTCACCGTTTCAGCAAGATGCCCGCTGGTTCCCGGCTTCCGACGCCGAAGTTTTCGGCACCACCAACATCGAATCGATTGCCTTCGTCAACGGTCACAACCGGGGTTACGCGGCCGGCGGCTCCAGGATTTTCACCACGCCCAACAACGGGCGCTCCTGGGAACTCGCCTTTGACGCCGGAGACAACGCCGCCGTCAAAACCGTCGCGACTTACCCTCTGTTTAACCGTGCCTGGGCCGGAGGTTCGGTGGGGGACAAAGCCATTGTCTGGCGCTACAACCCGGTCCAGGATATCAAGCGGGCCGTTCTCTCCACCACCAATTTTGAACGGTTCCCGACCGTTGCCCCCGGTGCCACCGCCACCCGCAACGTCACCCTGCAAAACGTCGGTAACGATTCCCTCAATTTCCACAATATCCGTATCGAGTCGGACGAACCCGTGCGCCGTTTCCGCATCAACGGAGAACGGCCGGCCACCCTCGCCGCCGGGTCGACCCTTCAACTCCCGGTCGCTTTCGACGCCCTCACCGATCCGGTCGATGTGGCCCTGCTTGATCCCGATTGCTTCTTCCGTTTCGAGGAACCGTGGGGCGCCACAACCTTCTCGGACCATGGCCGCCACAAACGGCAGGGTGTCTTCCCGGCCAATTCGGCCCTCCGTCCCCGCATCGACACCGACGAAACGGGCGGGCGCCGGGACCGTTCCCTCCGATTTGACGGCGGTCAATACGCGGAAATCCAGAACGCGGTTTCCAATCTCGGAGACGAGAGTTACAGCTTCACCGCCTGGATTAACGCCGATGATCCGGAAGCGACCGGTTTGCAGGCCGTTTTCGGGAAACACGCCGCCAATGGGGACGACCTGATCCTCTTCGGCTTGGCAGACGGTCAATATCAGTTCCGTATCCGGGATTTCTCTACAACAGCCGGTGCCGTTCCAATCGGCTGGCATCATGTGGCCGTTACGGTCAACGCGTTCTTTTCCCGTGGGCTTCCGTTTTCCAACGTGAACCTTTTCATCAACGGCGAGTTTGTCGGCGGGGCGAGTCTGCCCGGCCACGCGGGGAACGTGGACGGAAAACCGTGGCAGCTCGGTGCCCGCTGGACCGGCTCCTCCTCCCTCGCCAACCACTTCTCCGGCTGGTTGGATGATTTCGGCATCATCCGGCGCGCCCTCACCCCGGCGGAAATCCGCATGCTGGCCAACGCCTCCCCCCTGGCCGGCGAACACCGTGCCCGCCTGATCATCAACTCCAACTCCGAAAACGGGGAACGGGTGGTCGAGTTGCGCGCCAACGTCACTGAAACCAGTGACCTGATCGTGCTCGACACCGTGCCGCCGGGCGGCCCCGACATTTTGATCAACGGTACCGCCCACTCCCCGCCGGTCGCTTTTGCCGTCCGTTCGACCGGCGGCGACGGACGCAACTGGGTGGAGGGATCCGTCCACACCATCGAGGCGGCCGGTGGCTACACGGTGGGGGATGCTTCGGGCAACGAACTCACCCGTGCCTTCGCCGGCTGGTCCAGCGGCTCCGGCCCCGTCCAGCAAGTGACCGCGCGGCCGGGCCTTCAACGGATGACCGCGAACTACGAGTTGCGCGAAGTGCAACCCAACGGCGCCGAACCAACCGGCACGGTCGCCGAACCCGCCTTCGCGCCGCTTTCCGGCCCCGCCGGCCTTCCCGATCTGCTCGCGGGCACGCCCGCCGGTCCCTTCATTCGCCTGACCAACGGCAGCCTCTCCATCGGCGGGCTCGGCAGCCAGGCATTCACCATTCAAGGCGAATTGTTTGTCAGCACCAGCCGGGTCAAAGCCGAACTTTCCACTACCGCCCTCAACGTGCCGGCGGTCGCCCCCTCCGGCGGCCGGGTCTTGGAAATTGGTCCTTCGGACTGGCTGTTGGAGCTGATCGCCGGACAAACCTTCACCCTGCGGACCACGCCCCCGTCCATCAGCCTGCTCGGTTACGATGTCGCGCCCGACGGCACGCTCGCCATCGACTTCGACGCCGTGGCCTCGACCTACGCCATGGCTTTCACCCTCAACCAGGATTTCCGCCCCATTCCGGATTTCCTCGAGTTCAAAAAAGGTGAAATCTCCGCCACCGTCACGGCCCCGCCCGGCCAGTCTCCTTCGTTCCAATTCCGCCTCAACGGGGGACTTCGGGCCTTCAAGCTCCCCTCCGGCTATCCGGTTAACTCCTCGCTCGGTTCCGGCGGATGGGCGGTCAACACCAACGCGGCGGTCGAATTCGACACCGGCAATTTCAATCTCCAGCTTTCGCAATTGCTCGGTCAAACAACACCGATGAATTTGGTGCCGACCTCCACCCTTCACCCCTTCAACCTGCGGGGCGATTTCGCCCTCACCCGCTCTTCCGGCGGGCCGGTCACGCTCAACGCCGACATCAGCCAATTCCGTTTGAACGGCACCACCGTCGCCTCGCTCTCCGGCAGCGTCTCCACTTCGTCCGAACTGGCCCTCACCGGCCAGTTGGCCTCCGGTTCGGATCTCCGCCTGATCGACGGCACCGAGTTCACCCTGCGCAACACCGGCGGTGGCCCGGCCACCTTTACCCTGCGGGCGCGCGCCCTCCCCTCGCCCTCGTTCCGGCTCGATGTTCCCGCGCTGGTGTTGCGTTCCACCGCTCCCGGTTTCCCCTCCGGCGGAATCGGCCTGCCGGGGGTTTCCATCGACTCGCGGGGCGCGTTCGACACCGGCAAAATCGCGCTTCCAACCTTCAGTTTCGACGGCATCCTCATCAGCAAGCCGTCCTCCGGCACCCTGTCCAAAAACCACATCCAGCTCAAACGCGACACCTCCGGCAACATCAGCTTCGACATCCGGGCGCAGATTCCCTTCCTGCCGTTCTGCGAGTTGCACGACCTCGCCTTTTCCATCGATTCCACCGCCTCCGTGCAGGGTAGTTTCCGGGGACGGTTCTGCGTCCTCGCCGAACCGGTCTCGCTGGAATACGACAGCGGCGCCGTCTGTCAATTCACCGGCGGCGCGGCCGGCTTCAATTTCCATTTCGGCAGCGGCTGCGCCGGGGTTAGCAACCAGGCCACCGGTCTCTGCCTCCTGGGCTCCTGTCCCTGACGGGAGGAGTCCGGCACCGTCCAGATCCTCATCCCACCAATAACTTTTCCGGCCGACCCGCATAATGTCCCAATCTCTCCTTCCGTCACGGGTGCCGGGATATTCCACCATGAAAGTGACCCATCATGAAAATGAACAAATCCTCCCTGACTCAACCCCATCCCCGCTTGGCGGTCATCATCTGCCTGGCTCTGGGCTTCGGTTTCTTTTCCGAACTTAAATCCCGGAGTTCGCCGCCGGGAGAAGCCGACCCGAAAATCCACGATACCTTCATCCATTCCGACCAACCCGGTCCCCTGGCCCTCGGCATGCGGGTCACGGTGCCAGTGGGAAAAATGGCATGGCTCCAAACCTCCAACGACCTGCATTCATGGACGGACTTTGGCGCTCCCTCCCTCGCGGTCACGGAGGAGATGGAACTGTTTGTTCCGCTGGACGACGAAGCCAACCGGATGTTTTTCCGGGTGCGCACCGCCCCCTTGCCGCTGCGCTTGGAGGGAGACGGTGACGAACTCGTTTTAACCGTCGAGGAGGAAACCGCCGCCGGGAGCGTGCTGGCCTTCTTGCAACAGCAAACGGGCAAGCGCCTCTATTGGGGCACCGGACAAACCAGGGAAGATATCGAAACCGGCATCACTAATTTACCTCCGGTGGCGGAAGGAACCTATATCGGCGATCTTCGCGTGACCCTGCATCATGCCACGGGGCTTCACCTCTGGACGCCGGCGGAAGAAGACGACGACCCGGCCCTGGCCGACCGCTTTCCGGACGAGCCGCGCGAAATGACCGGGCTGCTTCCCAATAACGATCCGGGCCGGGGTGAGATCGAAGACGGTTGGCGGAACCCGGAAATCTCCAACGTGCCGCGCCCCGGTCCGGATGAGCCCGAACCGGATTTCGAGGGAGAAATGCGGGCCGAAATCGACCCGCCCGACCTTGCGCCGGGAACCTTGCCGGAAGCGGACCCCGATCTGCCCGATCCGGGTTTTCACCTGCGGGTCGGCATCAAGCTGAGCCACGATGGCACGTTCGAACCGCTGTTCGCCATCGATCTTCCCGGCCACGCGGCCCTCCCGGAGGCCTTCCCGGCTCCCGGGGACGGCGCATTGGTTTTTATCGTGCGCTCGCCTCTGGGCGCTTCCGGACAACCCGGTCAAATCCTCCAAATCGGCATCGCGCCCAACCCGCTGGTTGTGCATTCCCATGAAGAGCCGTTCGACGGCGAACATGGAATGGCTCTCGCCGAGTCGGGCGTACTGCGGATTCCGGTCGCCCTGCCCTGGCTTGAGGGACGCGAGGTCGACGAGTTGCTCGATGGCATGGTTCTCGAAATTCACGAACTCAGGGATTCCGGTGACCTGCGGCTCCTGACTCCCGAGATCGTGGAACGAAACCTCCGCCTTTTCCATCCGCTGGCGATCCTCGACGAAACGGATTTGCGGGATTTGTTGGAGGCGACCCGCATCGGAACACGGGGAGGCACGCACCCCATGTTTTTTCATCTTTCGCTAACCACCCTCCATTACAGCGGACCGCCCTCGCAAAAATACAACCTCGTGCTGATCGGGGACGGCTTTGACAATTCCCCGGCCGATCAACAGGCGTATCGGGATTATGTGGACGATATCGTGTTGGGGGATTTCATCCATCGGGACATTCACCGGGAGATCCTGAATGCGATCAACATTTACCGCATCGACGCGATCTCGGAGAACTCGGGAGTCACCCAGGTCGATGCCAATGGAAACGTCACCGATCAAAAATTCACGGTGCTGCAATATCGATACAGCGGCATCTGGGACCGCTGCTGGATGGAACTCACCCCGGAGCCTTTCGGGACCGAGTTTCAATTGGAAATGATTCTAAACGCCCTCATCCCGCAGGCCGACGCGGTGGCGGTGGTTCTGAACGAGGGGGGTGCAGGAGGGTG
>PXDC01000481.1 GCA_003565135.1 Verrucomicrobiota bacterium | reverse complement strand
GACGATGTCGTATCCGTCCCGGAACCAGAACCACACCTCCTCCGAACGCTTTGCCCGGAACCGGTGAGGCCGGCCGCCGGGATTTCTTTTCCCCGGATTTTCTGCACACGCGAACCGTGCGGCTGCCGGGAGCGCTGGTTCAAGTTGCCGGACTTCAAACAGCCGTATTCCCTCGTGCTGAGCTCCCATCCCAAGGGGGTGCTGCGGATAAACGGAACCGCCCGGGAGACAACATTCCACCCCGGACTGGACACCGATATCAGCCCCCTTTTGCGGAGGGGCCGGAACGTTATTGCCGTTCCGGCTCTCTTGAGAAAAGCAGAGCTGCCGCGGTTGTGCGTGGGCGTGGAGTTGAAGGACTGGTGCATACGGACGGAATCCCACCCCCGTTTCCGGCGGGTTCCACGCGCCTCCAATCTCCAGGTGCTTGGCCTGGCGCCCAAGAATGCCGTTGGCGTTTTCGAATACCGTACCCGAGTCGAACCCTGGGGAAAAGGCTCCGGCGTTCCCTCGCTGTTTTTTGATGGGATTGACGGGGATATCGAAATCCGTCTCAACGGTCAAACCTTGCTACGGAGAGGAGCGAATCACTGGGAAGACTCGATTGAACTTGAGGTTCCCGCCGCCATGGCCCGGGAGCATGTCGACGTTCACATTCGACTTCGGAACGAAGTGGGGCTCTGCGGAATAACGAATAGGGCCTATGCGGGCCGCGCCATTCCCTTGCAGGCGGAACGGGTGGTGTTTACACTCGACGCCCGGGAGGACCTCGGGACTCTTCGATCGGGACGGACACGTACCCGCGCGTTTTTGTGCAACCGTTCGCGCTCGGTGATCGAGAGTCTTCTCGTGGGCGAAGCCCCGCTCCGCATCCGTGACCGACGGGCAACGTGGCTGGTCGTGAACTCGTTTCATACGGAAATAGACACGGGTTACGCATAAGGAAAGGAGTAATTCCCCGTTGAAAAAAGACATCATTCCCCCAAACCTCGAACCCGTGCGGTTCGACCTGGAAGGGACACAGAAAGAGAGGCCGATACGGATCAGCGGCATCGTGTATAATCCGTTTTCCGGCGCGGGAACATGGCTGCGGGCGAATCTGCATTGCCACCTCACCCGCGTGAAGCAGGACCCGCAATGGCCTTCCACCGCATTGAAACAATATCGAAGCCGGGGGTACGATGTGGTGGGCGGCATGTGCCACGACCAGGTCGTGACGCCGGAGCCCGTGGAGGGAATTACCGTCCTGCCCGGCGCCGAGATTTCCTGCGGCGGCCATCTGCTGGGGCTCGGTATTTCCGCCATTCCCGAATCCGGGGCACAGGGCGAACGGGTAGACACGATATCGGCCATGATCCGCCGGGTAAAAGAGGCCGGCGGGCTCACGTTTCTTGCGCACCCGTTCAAGTCCGCCTACACATGGAAGGAACTGAACGCGTTCTGTGATGCAGGCCTTGACGGACTCGAGATCGTCAACTCCAATGTGCGCGGGAAAGGCGCGGATACCGGGCGGGCGGATCAAATCTGGCACAACCTGCTTCGCGAAGGGCGCAGGCTGACCGCCGTGGGCGGCGATGATGCGCACGGGCCACACGAGGATATCCGGGAAAGCGGGTGGGGCGGCATCCCGCATACCGCCTTCACCGGGATCTGGGCAAAGGGAAGAACGCCCGAAGCCGTTCTGGAGGCCCTTCGACATGGATGCACCTATGCCTCCGAGGGGCCGGAGTTTCATTCGATATCCGTGACGGAAAACGGGAAAATGGAAGTGCGTTGCTCTCCCTGTGTAGCCTGCCATTTCAGATCGGTCGGGAGCGAATGGGGTGGGGACAGTGCCTATTCACCGGATGGCCGCTCGGACTCCGACACCTTCGTTTTCGATTTCACCCGGCAAGGCTATCGCATCCGGGATTCCCTCGTCATCATTCTACAGGATATTCACGGCCGGCGGGCATGGACAAGCCCCATTCGAACGGACATAGCCATAACAGAGGAGAACGCATGAAGAAACCGAGGGTTACCCCTATCCAAAAATCGTTTACCTGTGCCAAGGGGCGATCCTTCAAGGTCAGCTACGTCCGCATCGAGGGTCGGGATCCGGGGCCGACCCTGAGCCTGGTCGCCGGGCAGCATGGGATGGAACATATCGGCCCGGTAGTACTGAAAGAAATGATTGATGAGCTGCAGGAACGCGATTTCCGCGGCATCGTGAACCTCTGCCCCTGCGCGAATCCGCTCGCCTTGGAGCTCGATTTCGAATATTACCCTGAAAATGAGGATCTTTCCGTTTTGGACGCGTATTATTATTCCCGGTTTCGACATGGCTACTGTCCGTACGGCCGGGAGCGGAGCAAGGGGCCGAACTTCTACAATATGAACCGGCTCTGGAACCGGGACGAGATTCACGGTGTAGCCGGTCGGATCACGAAATGGCTTTGGGACGAGATGGTTTCGGATGCGGTTTTGACGATTGATTTCCATTGTCTCCAGGCCGAAAAGCCGCTGATTTTCAACTGGCACGAATCCAGCATTCCGTTTGCCGCGGCCTTTGGCATCGAGGCTATCTATCCGCACGGGAAGGGGATGCCGGACACCTTTCACCAAGGCAATCTCGGTTTTCAATCCGGGCTCGGAAACCGGTTCGGATTTTGCGTCGAATTCTCGGCGCAACATGGCTACAAAAATGAATACGGCCTTGGCAAACAGGGGATCCGAAACAGTATGGCTGCCCTGCGCATGACTGATGATCCTATGTACATCGAGCGACCGGTGCATGTGATTCGGGAGGGGCTCCCGGTCGAAGCCGAGGCCGTGGGGCATATCCATTTCTTGAAGGACGAGTACGACCGCGTAACCCGGGGAGAACCCCTGTTTAAAAT
>PXDC01000320.1 GCA_003565135.1 Verrucomicrobiota bacterium | reverse complement strand
CGGAGGCGGCATTTTCCTCTGGTTTGCCGTCGACCAGCACGGGGGGTGGCTGGAGATTACGGCCCGGGTGAGCGAGATAAGGCCCGAGGGGTTGAAGATCGCCCCTCCGGCGCCGAATATCGAAACCCTGACCCTGATGATGCTCCTGCTCCAGGGACTCTTCTTTGCCGGTTCCCCTACCGCCGGGGAAGGGATGACCGCGCAGCGATTCATGGCCGCGCGCAGCGAACGGCACGCGGTCGGCGGGCAATTGTTCAACGCCTTTCTCGCACTTACCTTTCGCACCCTGCCTATCATCGGTCTCGGTATCGTGGCGATGTCCCTTTTCTGGACCCCGGGTCTGGCCGACTACTACGGGCATACTCCGGAGAATGCGATCATGCTGGAGGACCCGGTGCATGCCTGGGGAACGCTCGCGGCCATGACCGCCGTTCCGGTCGGCTTCATCGGTCTCCTGCTCGCGGTGGAGGCAGCCGCGTATATGTCGACCCAGAGTTCCCTCATCAACTGGGGAAGCAGTTTTATCGTCAACGACTTCGTCCTGAAAGACGGGCGCACCGGAAACGGGAACAAACTGTCCCGGAGGCAGGAGATCTGGATAAGCCGGCTGGTCACCCTCTGTCTCTTCGTGCTCGCTGCGTTTGTCGCGGTTTTGTTTGTCGAAGGGATGATCGGGTGGTTCCTGTTTATCAACTCGGCCATGGTCATGTTTCTGTTGCCTTTGTCGTGGCTTCGCTTTTTCTGGTGGCGCTTCAATGTCTGGGGGGAACTTTCGGCGGTTGTCCTGGGGCTTCCCCTGGCAATTTTGATCTGGTTCGTGCTCGATTTTCAGAGCCAACCGATCTGGCAGGGACTGGGGATCCTTTTTCTCCTCAGTTTTGTCGTCCTGATCGGCGTCACCCTGCTGACTCCGCCCGAGTCTAAGGAAATCCTGCGGCGTTTCTACGAACGGTGCCGACCCCCCGGTTTCTGGAAACCAATCCGCCAGATATCGAAAAGGGGGCCCGCCGACCGCTCGACGGGAGACCTGGTGGTCGATTGTGTCCTGGGGATCGCCGCCTGTTTCGGGTTGGTGGTGGCGACCAACGCGGTCTTTGTCGGGGCGTGGTCCGTATTCACGGGGTCGTCCGTCCTGTGCCTGGTCACGGCGACCTGGCTCCTTTTTCGAATCTGGAATCAGGCCGACATGACACCGGCGGCGGAGAAAGATGGGTTCGAGGACAGCGGAGAATCCGGTTCCGCTTGAGTCACCGTGCGTCGTGGCTTCACCCATTCATCAATATTATTTATGGCAAAAGTATACTATGTGGGCGACTGGGCGGTTTTGAGCGGCCCTTATTTCTACGAGACACCTTTCCACTCCGGACCCAAGGGCCTGGAGATCTTCAACTACGGCAAGTGGCTGAAGGACGCCCTGGAGTCGACCGGCGAGCACGAAGTGAACTCCGTGCCTTCGTGGGATTTCTACAAGCTGGCTCCCGGGGAATACGAAACGATCCTCGACTCTTACGACGTCATTGTCTTCAGCGACGTGGAAGCCAAGCTCTTCCAGTTGGCGCCGGGCTTCTTTGACCGGGAGCAGTTCGGCACAAAGGTCCTCACCTTTCCGGACCGGATTCGCCTGACGGTCGAGGCCGCGCGGGCCGGCAAGGGTATGATGTTCCTGGGCGGCTGGTACTCCTTTACGGGAGAAATTGGCAAGGGCGGGTGGGGACGGACCCGTCTGACCGAGATTCTGCCGGTTCAATGCCTCGACCACGAAGATCTGGTGGAGTCGACCGAAGGGTATCAACCGGTTGTTACCGGGGCGGGAGAGGAGCGGTTGGACGGCGTCGACGTCAAGTCCTGTCCACCGATCCTGGGCTACAATCAAACGCGTCCCCGGGACGATGCCGAGGTGCTGATGCAGTTCGCCGAAACGGGCGACCCGTTGCTGGTCACCCGTCGGGCCGGGAAGGGTAACGTTCTGGCGTTCACGTCGGATCCCGCGCCGCACTGGGGATGCAACTTCGTTTTCTGGGAGGAGTACCCGTCCTTCTGGCTGAAGTGTCTCGATCTGGTGGTCGACAGAAGTGGTCGCTGAGCCGGCAAATTTCAGGTGTTCCTGACAGAAAATACGGAAGGGTATGAAACAGCCCATTATCAGAGTTCCGAAAACCGGCCGAACCGACGGTTTCGGCCTGCAATTCGGTTTTGTTCGGTATCGGCGCGGACACGAACCCGTGAGCCGGCAAAGTATTGTATTCGGAAATTTATTACGAAAGCCGGATTGGCGCCGGTTTCTTTTTGCCGGGAGTGTCTTTCTTGTGACCGCTTTGCTCCCGGGAGCCATTCCGGCGAACGGGGCCCGGGAAAGGCCTGTGGAGCACCTGGTTCTCATCTCCATCGATGGGTTCAATCCGCAATGGTACCAGGACGAGGGGTGGCCGGCCCCTTTCCTGCAGCAAAAGGCGCGCGAGGGGGCCTATGCCCGCCGGGCCCGCCCCCCGTTTCCTTCCCTGACCCGTCCGGGTCACACGACCCTGCTCACCGGATGGCTTCCCGCGCGCCACGGCGTGTACAACAACCGCACGCCCTACCGCCTGGAGGAAGGGTCCTCGATCTTTCACGCAGTCGACTCTGCGGGCGGCGTGACGGCCGCGGTGGTTTGGCCCGGCTCCGGCGACGCCCCCATCAAACACCGGGTCCGGAATATCGACTTTATCGATTTTTCGGACGTTCGCACCGTGCCGCCCATGGAGGACGTCCTTTCCGAAGGGAAAGACGACGGAGAATCGGGTCATTCGCGCAACTATGAACGATACATTACCGGGACAGTGAGGGATGCGCAGATGATGGCGATCGGCGTCACGTTTATCGAGCGCTACAAACCCGATCTCCTGG
>PXDC01000274.1 GCA_003565135.1 Verrucomicrobiota bacterium | reverse complement strand
TCGGCGATCTCCGTGGCCGGCACCGGTTCTGCGCTCTCGAAGAGCTGCCGCAGCGTCTGCAGCCCGTAGAACAGTCCCGCGGCCGCGCTTGCGTGCACGACCAACGACTCCCCCGCAAGCTTCAGGTAATACCCTTCCCGGTTGCGCGTGGCCGTGTCCTTCTTCGCCGCGTCGATCTCCGGGACGGCGCCCTCGCTGCTGAGGGAATAACCGGATCCCTCCCCGGCCGTCTCCGTGCGGATCCGCCGGCCCGGGAAAAAGGAACGGGTCCATTCCTCGATTTCGGGCTGTGGCTCCTCCAGGCGAAGGACGAGCGCCGCCGCCTCCGGAAGGTCGAAGGCCGGCTGTCCGTTACGGGTGATCGATTGGACGCAGGGAATCAAAGGCGGCATGGCGGGTTCCGGGGATTTATCCATCAGACGGTCGAATAACTCGTTATTGGGTTTCGGATACGGCGCCGACCGCTACCGCACCTCGATCCTTCCGTTGGGCACGTCGTAGACGACCGTTTCGTAGCCGTCCCGGGACAGCGTCATTGTGAGCGTCTCCGGGTCCCAGGAAACAAAGGGCGAATCGAGCAGCCCCCGGTCGAGATCCTCCATCGAGACCGCTTCCCCGTCGACATAACGCCGTTCCGGATCGTATTCCAATCGCAGCAACGCCGTTCCCCCCGTCTCCGGATCACGCGCCTCGAATTCCACGTGGTACGGGTCCTCGCGCACGAACTCGAGGTGCCGGGTGCGGAGGTCGGCGAGGTAGGCCTCCGCGCTCGGGTAGTCCGCGGTGGTCGCCAGTTCGACGATCGATCCGGAACGCCCCGGCAGGCGCAGGAAGGTCCAGTCCCCGCCGTCGCGCTCCTCGAGCGTACCGACTTCGCCCAGCAACCCGAACGCGATGAAGGTGTCGCCCATCCTGCCGACGTGCCATCCACCGCCGGTCACCACCTCGCCGCCGTACCGCTCCCAGTTGGGCAAATGCACGGCCGTCTCTTCGTGGGTGAACCCGGTCGGATCCCAGATCTGCATCATCGTCCGGCCGTGAAGCAGGCGCTGGCGCGCGTAACCCTCGTCCAGGAAGTCGTCAATGGTGGTGCTCGACGCCGCGTTCATGCGGAACCCGGTCCCGGTCCGGTCGTCGGTGTGCCAGGGATGGTAATGGTAGAGGGTCTGGAAGCCGCCCGAATCATCGCGCGCGACCACGCCCATGCTCACGTGAATCGACTGCCAGCGGGTACCGTACGCTATCCCCATGAGGACATCGCCGCCCGGCATGACAACCGTCTCCCACGGCGACACCTGGGCGCTGTCGGGCCCCAGGCGGTAATACCCCATCCCGATGCGCGTGTTTTCGTTGGGGGCGGCATGGTAGCCCCAGAAATTATAGCCCTCGCCCTTGTCCAGGAAAAGGGAGCGAAGCACCTCGGGCGGCTCCCAGGGCGAAGCCGCACCGATGGCGTGGAAGGAACCGGTCAACTCCCCCACGTCCGGATCCCCGAAATAGGTATTATAAAGCCGGCCGAGCGACGACCCGCTCCAGTCGTAATGGCCGCCCGAACGGTCGCGCCCGCGGGGAGCGCCCGGACTTCCGCCCGGCAGATACAGGTGACCGCAGAAGATCAGGCTGTACTCCAGCAAAATGCGGTTCTTGTTGCGCATCGTTTCATCCTCGAGCACCTGCGCGAGCAGAAGCGGGGGATAGTGGTAGAGACTGTAGATGGGCGAATTCATCTCGATCATGCCCACCCGCATGACCCTGTCGTACACGCGATTGAAATTCTCCACGCCCCATTCCCACAACTCGCTGTCGTATCCAAAATACTCGCCCGCCAGCAATTGACCCGCGTTGAGCGAGGCCTTGCCGTTCATGAAGTGGGTGTAGTCCCCGGGCAGACTCACCTCGTACGCCCAGGTGGTTTCCTCCAGGGCCTTCCGCATTTTTCCGACAAGGGCCTCGGGCAGGTGATCGCCCCACTGATTGAGGATGAACCCGAAGGCCATCGCACCATGCATGCCCCCCGGGGTCCCGATGCTGCTCCAGCTCCAGGGTCCGTGCTCCACCTCGCCATCGACATACGTACCCAGGTTGGCAAGGGCGTGGTCCGCCAGGTTTTCCAGGATCGCGTGGGCACCGGAGGCGCCCGGATCGAGCGCGTTCGGATCTTCCACATCCCGGTCCCACAGCCAGAACTTCGCGATCAGGCGGCTCGCGTTGCGGCCGAAGTTGAGGTAACCCGACCGCGCCTCCCCGTACTGCCGATCCTCAAAATCTCCGGCCAGACGCTGCAGCGTCGCCACCTGCCGTTCCGCAAACGCGTCATCCGGCGAAATCGGCTCGGACGGCTGGCACGCGCTCGGCGCCGCCGCAAACAGACTCAACGCCAAAGCCGCGATACAGACCCGGGCCAAGGCTCCGCGTCGATGAGAGGGGGTGGGTGCGTTCATGGTTTTTCTTGGTTTCACCGGTAAACCGGCCTTGGTTCGCGGCGGGTTGGAATGAGGCCTCCCGCTGCCGACAGGCAATTTCCTCAAAGTTTGAAAAAATGCGGCGCCCGAGGCGGGGTCAATCCCCAATAACCGCGATCGCCCGTTTCTCCGCGAACGACCCGGACAAAAGACCGGTTTTTTTCGTGTCATGGACGCCCGGAGGTGGCATTCTCCGCTGCGAACCATCCCGCTCCTAACCCGTCCGAGGGCTCCCCGCCCGGCGGCACCGGGCAACGGGCACCCCCCCTATGGCCCTCGGCTACATCAAAATCGTTTTCTGGGTGCTCGTTTGCGTTGCCTCCGGGCAAAGCCGGGCCTTCCGCCCGACCCTCGCCGGTTTCCTGCTGGCGCCCGTTTTCTTCATCACCGATATCGGGTTGGCGATGCTGCACCATCCGCCCGGCC
>PXDC01000161.1 GCA_003565135.1 Verrucomicrobiota bacterium | reverse complement strand
GTCCTGGAGGCGGAGGACGACCTGTTCCCCGAACCCGACCCGTGGGACGACTACGACGATCCGCGCCAGACCTACGTCGACACCTTCCGCGCCATGCGTCCGTACACCCGGGGCATGGAAATCTGCGCCCGCGCCTACCTGTTCACCGGGGACAAGCGATTCGCCGAGGAAGCCCGGCGGCGCCTGATGCATTTTATGACCTGGGACGTCGAGGGGCCCTCGAGCGTTTACCCGCCCACGGAGCTCGGCATGGACATCGCCGAGCACGCGCCGCGGACCTTCGACTGGATTTACGACACCCTGACCGACGAGGAGCGGGAAACGTGCCTGGAGGTCCTGGGCCGACGCATCGCGCAGGTCAACGGCGTCCACCGGAGCCGGCCCTTCGAGGCCCGCCCCTACTCCAGTCACCCGGGACGGATGATCGGTTTTGCCGTCGAGGGGAGCCTGGTGCTGGCGCACGAGGTCCCCGAGGCGGCGGAATGGCTCGACTACACGCTGAAGCTGCTGTGGTCGGTTTATCCCGCCTGGGGCGGCGACGACGGCGGGTGGCACGAGGGGATCAGCTATTGGGGCAGCTACATGCGCCGGATCACGCAAGTGGTGACGGAGCTCGACCGGCTGGGCATCCCGCTCAAGGACAAACCTTTTTTCCGGAACACGGGCTGGTTCGGGCTCTACGCCGCCTACCCGCACCGACCGCGACGCTCCTTCGGGGACGGCCACGAGCACGCGGTCAGCCGTCCCTTCGGCAACCTCATGTACACGCTGGCCAGCCTTTACGACAACCCGTACTTCCGCTGGTACGCGGAGAGAATGGGGGGTGGCCCCGACGGTCCGCATGCGATGGCGACCTACCGGCCCGACCTCGAATCCCGTCCGCCCCAAGACCTCCCGGCCTCCCGGCTCTTCGCCGACGTCGGCTGGGTGGCGCTGCACAGCCGCATGGAGGAGCCGGACGAAAACATCCTCTTCCTCATGCAGGCGTCGCCGTACGGGTCCATCAGTCACAACTTCGCCAACCAAAACGCCTTCATCCTCGAAGCCTTCCGCGAACCGCTCGCCATCAGCAGCGGCTACTACCACGGGTACGGAACGCCGCATCACCGCGAGTGGGTCTGGCAGACGCGGGCGCACAACTCGGTCCTGGTGAACGGGGAAGGGCAGGACACCCGCAGTCGATCGGCCCGCGGCACCATCCTCGACTACGGGGAAAAGGGCGACCACGCCTACGTCACCGGCGACGCCACCGAAGCCTATGGCGGAAGGCTGGAACGCTTCCACCGCCACGTCCTGTTCCTGCGACCGGATACCGTCGTCATGGTCGACGATCTCGCGGCGCCCGCGGAAGCCGAATTCCAATGGCTCCTGCATTCCCCGCGGGAAATGAACCTCGCGGAGGGAAAGGGCGAGGTGGAGGCCATCCACGGCGACGCGGTGTTGCGGACAACATTCCTGGCCCCGGACGGGCTCACCTTCCGCCAAACCACCGGATTCGATCCCGCCCCGGACCGCCCCCGGGATGGTCCGCCCCAGTTTCATTTCCAGGCGTCGACAAACGAACCGGCCACGGAACGCCGATTCGTGACGGTCCTGCAAATCGAGCGGGCCGGCGCGGACGGTTCCCGTCCGGAGGCGCGCCTGACGGAGGCGGACGGCGGCCTCGGCCTGGCGGTCGGCGACCGCACCATCCTCTGGCGGGAAACGGGTGCGGCAACGGTCCGGGGCCACGGTCGCGAATCGACCGAGCGCTGGCACGTGGAGTGAAGGATTCCGCGTCAACCGAGCCCCTGTTGTCATGGAGCACGACGAAAACACCTCCCCCCCGCCGACGGTCCGGCCGCTGTCGGAGGTACCCGAATGGATCCCCGTTCTCGCCGACTGGCACCACCGGGAGTGGGGTTGGCTCAATCCCGGCAAAACGTTTGATGACCGGGTCCGTAAACTGGAAAAATCGGCCGTGGAAGGACGGATACCCTGCACCGTTGTGGCCTCAATCGGCGACACGCCGCTCGGTTCGGCCAGCCTGGTCGAGCGGGACATGGACACCCGCCCCCACCTCGGCCCGTGGCTGGCCAGTGTCTACGTCGCACCGGCCCACCGCGGAAAAGGCGCCGGGTCCGCCCTCGTGGAGGCGGCGACGGCGGAAGCCCGGAAACTCGGGGTCGGGACGCTCTACCTCTTCACCCCCAACCGGAGCGCCTTTTATCGGCGGCTGGGCTGGAGCGCGCGCGAGAACACCCGTTACCGCGGCCAGGCGGTCACCATCATGGAAAAGGACCTTTCCCGCCCCCCTCCGCACAGGTCCGGGCCGTGAGCGCACCGCGGCCGGTTCCGGGACCGGCCCCTCCTTCCCGGACCCACGCCCATCCTTGACAGGAACGGCAAAGGCGGGATAGTCGTGGCCCCCGGACCGGTTTCGGCGGGGATGGATTCCCCGCTCACATCGGCCGGTTTTCACCGAACAACCGGTACCTGACGACGTTGCAACGAAAAAAACATCAGCACCATGGACCCATGCCGCACCACCATCGCCCTGCTCGCCGGGATCGCTTTCACCGCCGCCGCCTACGCCGAAGATGAAGCCTCGATCATGGAGCGAATGGAAGCCGAAGAGGAGGAATTGATCCCGCCGGACGCGGAACAGGAGTTCGAGGAATGGCGCGAGAGCCGGCGCGACGACAGCGGCTCGCTCTTCGAGGGATTCGGCGAGGGCGACGACGATTCCGACGATTGGCGTTCGGACAGCAGCGAATGGGATACGGCCGTACCCGATGTCACCGGTCCCGGAGTCGAATTCGGAAGCGACTTCAACCGGGCAACCTCGGCCGAGTACTACAGTTTCAATCACCTCGACCCCTCCGCGGGTATGTCGGAGTCGGCGGCAG
>PXDC01000258.1 GCA_003565135.1 Verrucomicrobiota bacterium | reverse complement strand
GGCTTGCGGCGTGAAAGCCGCTCCCCCTCCCGCCATGATCGTCACGTAGCCGGTTCCCGGACCGGCGGCACTGAGGGCGTAGGAATCGACGGCGGTGTTGTGGTCGTCGATTTCCACCATGTCGCCGATGCCAACTTCGACGGTGCGCGCTGGATCGGGGATGTAGTCGCCGGGCACGGCGGGATTCTCATGAAACGTTTCCACGACGGCCACCAGCCCCTCCACGGCGGCGTCCCACGCCTCCTTGTCGGGATCGCCCTCGGGGCAGAGATCCTTGACCGTTTGCAGGTCCTCCCCGCGGAGGACGTTGAGCATGAGCCAATCCGGCCCGAGAATTTCCTCCACCAGCTCTCCCTTGAAAACGAGATGGCCGTTGGGCCCCCGGAAAGGATCCATGAAAACCCGTTCCACCAGGTGCGGAGGCAGATTGGGGAAGAAGTAGCGGCCCTGATAAAGCTCGCGGCGCACTCCGCCGGGCAGGTCGTCCATGCCGAACGCCTCGAGGGATGCCTCTTTCTCGCGGGTGGGATCGTGCAGCACGGTGCTGACATTGCGCGCTTCCATGTCGGCGGCGATCGATTGCTGGTAGAGCAGGCTCACGCTGGTCTGTCCGCGGATGGCGGGGAGTCCTTCCTTGGGCGTCATAAGGGTGTCGCCCAGGCGCATGCCGGGAGTGTCCACCGGCCAGACCGGGCGGTAAACGATATCCAGGGAAGCCGTTTCCTTGTCCGACGGATCCCCCGCGAATTCTCCGCCGGAAACCGGGCGCAGGTAAGGCACGATGCTGTCCACCGGCGGAGGATCGGCGATCCCCGGCCAAGCGAAACCTTCGCGCGTCTTGTAGTAAAAACGCATGGTGAAACTGTTTTTCGGCTCCGGATCGACGGCCAGGTAGGGCGGCCGGCCGATGTGGGTCACTTGCGTGCCGGTGTGCGGGTTTTCACTCACCAATTCCAAGGCCGGTTGGGTGACCACCGCGCCGGACACCACCACCTCGAGACTCCACTCCAGCTGCACACTGGAATTATCAAGAATGCTGGAAAGAACCAGGGTCAAATCATGCGCGCCAACGGCTGATTCCGGTGGAGTGCCCGAGAGGGTGACTCCGTCGATCGTGAGCCATCCCGGCAGCGGGGTTCCCTCAGCCGCTTCCAGCCGCAGGGCCTCCAAGCGGTGGGAAACGTGGAGAATCCAGGCAAACGGTTCGTCCACCACGGCGATGGCGGACGCCGGTTCGCCAAAAACTCCGGCCCCGGGATCATAGGTTCCCGCCTCCAAAGGCGGAGGACCGGCGTGCAGGCCTCGATAGACCCAGAAGGCGTCCTTGCGGTCCCGCCAGGTGAAGCGCGGATAGTGGCCGAATTCTCCGACCCCGTGTTCGGCGGCATTCCAATTGCCGGGCAAATCACCCTCCCCCTCCAAGCCGGGTTCAAGGTTGTAATTGAAGGCGTCCGCCCCGATTCCCTCCACCGGAGCGGGCAGGAGTGGCAGCGGCATCGGCGCCTGCAAAATGGTGCCGGCCTCAACAATGTAATCGAAGACCTGCCCCGCTTCCGGTTTTTCCCGCAGCACCCGGAAGGCAGTCATGTTGGGACGGTCGTCGCCGTCGGTGTATTCGAGCAAAACAAACGGCTCTGAGGAATAATCCGGACCCGGTTCGGTGATGTTCAGATCGTCGCGCAGGGAGTAGGCCTGCCCGCCAATCATCAGGGCGTGTTCTTCGTTGGGGTTGTAACCCGGCGCCCCCGGATCGTTCTGGACGTAAACATGACCCGCGGCTTCGAGACTGGGAAGGCCGCCGCTGCCGTCGTTGCTGGCGAGGACGATCTCGCGGGGATGTGCGGGCCATTGCAAGGTGTAACGGCCGACCACCGAGGGCCAGTAAACCGGGCGGAATCCACGGGCAAGGTCCGGTTGGTTCGACCGGAACCACCAAACCTCCAATAGGTTGTCGCCGGGAATGGCGTTGACCGGGATGATCGCACCCTTATTGGCCTCCTCGAAACCCTCCGCAAACGGATCGACGTAGGTGAACGGGTTGAAGGAGGTTCCCTTGTCCTGCCGGATGTGTCCGGACCAATACGGTTCGCCGGGCGCCGGGGGAGGTTCGCCCGCCGGGGCGCTGATGCGTTGGGCGACATCCACCACACGGTTTTCCACCCGCGGGGCGGTGAAAATATCGGTCAGGGTGAACGCGCCCGCCGACGGGTTCCACGCGTCGAGCATTTTCGGGGGTTGGTCGCCATCCTGGGTGGCGGCCGGCTGGCCGAGCATCGCGGCAAGCTGGTTGTGCGCACGCAGGTGGCCGTCGCCGTCGATGCTCAGATCATCGGCCAACCAGGAAAAGACCCGCTCGAAACGGACAAATTCCCCCGACATGAACCGGATCAAGGTGCGATGGGCCGGATACTGCTGGTTCAGGAAGGTGTAAAAGGCAAAGGTCTCGGTCAGTTTGGCCCGCGGTTGGTCGAGCGGATCCTGGTATTCGATAATCGGCACGTTTTGCACCGGCATCTCCACCGCCGTCTGTCTCGCCTCCTCCTCGGTCGCGACCAGCGGACGCATGTAGTGGCTGTATTTGGAAATATCCGACGGCCAGACCATCCGGTAGCGGGTGAACCGGAACGGCCATTGCAACCCCTCCAGCCCCTCCTCGGTCCAGTGCAGCAGAAAATCGTTCAGGTTGCGGGTTTCCCGGATGGCGTAAAACTGCACCCGCTCCCCTTCCTGAAAGTGCTGGTAGGCAAAAAGGGTGTCGCTGCTGCGCAGAAGGGAGCGGGGCATGAGGTGGCTGTCATCGGGGGTTCCGCCCGGCCAGGCGGTCAGCTTCTCACCCAGTTCAACCATGACGTCGTCGGGATTGACCCGGCGAACGACATCGATGATCTCC
>PXDC01000204.1 GCA_003565135.1 Verrucomicrobiota bacterium | reverse complement strand
CCGCCTTCGACGACGACTATAATAACGACGGTGTCCCGAACGGGCTGAAGTATTTCTTCGGCATCGATCCCACGGTCCCGAGCCCAGGACTCTCGATCCTGGTCCCGGCCGGGTCGGATGCGAACCAGTTCAGCTTCACGCATCCCATGGCGGAGGACCTCACGACGGGCATCAGCGCGGAGTATCGCTGGACGAAAGACCTTGCCACCTTTCATACGGACGGGGCCTCCGACGAGGACGGCACCACCGTCACCTTTGACCGGGGAGAGCCTGTGGATGGAATGGTAACGGTCACGGCAACCATCAACGGAACGCCCACCGACCGCATCTTCGTCGTTCTCGTCGTCACTCAGGACGAGTAAGTCCGAACCGTACGTACGTCCGTGCCGGATTTCAAGCGGGGTGAGGCGAAGGGGTCAGGCCGAGGGCTGACCCCTTCGGAATTCACCCGCCGCTTTTTCGGTACTTTCAGAATGCCCGCAATAGTCTTGACCCATGACTTAATATAAATTAGATTATTTTTCCGTACTTGCCTGAGTAGCCAAGTTAAGAGAGCTAAATTCAGCAAGAAGAGAATTGCACAATGAAATCAAAAAACATGAAACATTTCCACTGTCACACCGCATTACCACACGCAGTAAAGTTTTTTACAACCATATCCATGGCAACTGTCCTTGCTTACAGCGCGTACGGCCAATCTGTGGCTGAGGTTCCTTTTGATCTGCAAAAGTTCCAACCAATACTTTCTGAATGCAGGCTTCACAGCCCTTCGACCTCACCCGCTACGGTCCGTCGTGGGAACTTCGACGGCTACGAACTTCCGGGGCGCTTTTACTTGGGCGAGGACGGATCGACGATGGTGCTGGCGACAACCAACAGCGACCGTGACCGTAGCGAACTTCGCCATAATTTCACTTGGCCGGTGACCGAACAGGAAGTGAACTACTCCGCACGGCTGCGGTTCGCCAAGCCTGTCGCTCATCCATTTGATGGTTGGCAAAGAAGACGTCTTAACTTCGTGCAGATCTATGTTCCGGGTATTAGCTTGGGGCCGGTTCTATTGGTAAGCGGGAGGCCACTTTACGATGGCAAAGAGGACCATCTTTGGGCCTCGGTGCAAGGAGATGGAATGCCCACGTACGATCTTGGGCCCCGGCCTGAGGGCTTCTTCAACTTGGATATCCGTGTCAACGAGGGAATACTGCGAATTTACATTAACGATGAATTGAAGCATCAGGATGATTTTTTTCAGTTTGAAGGGGAGTCAGCTTATTTTAAGACCGGCGCCTACCACAGGGGCATCCAACCTATTGCGGTTGAGTATGAATTGCTGTCGATCACGAAGGGTCCACCCAGAGCGCCGGCTAGCTTCACCGCTGACTTGATCAACAAGCCGGATGCAACCGCATACGCGGCCTACCACGCCACAATTGCGGATGATACCAACGATCCTGAAAACGACCAGATGGTTTTCATCAAAGCTTCCGGCCCGGCCTGGCTGAACGTTGCCTCTAACGGTTCCCTCTCCGGGATTCCGACCGCCAGCGACGAGGGAGCCAACAGCTTTACGGTTGAACTCTGGGACAGCAGCGGGAACTTCGACAGCGCAACGCTGGAAATCAACGTGGAAGCGTCTTCCAGCAATTTGTCCGCGGCCCGGTTCGGTTCAGACTTTGATGGATTCTCCGGGTTTAGCACAGGCGGCAATGGAACGTTTACAGAGGAATCGGATTCGATCAACTTCAACAGAAGTTACGACGACAATAGTAACGCATTTCTCTACAGTACGAACAGTTCTGTAAACACAAACGCGGGGAGCAGCTATACCTTCACTTCCGTGGTAAAATACAATAGTTCAACGGACATCGGCAGCTCCCGAAACGTTTCCATGGTCCTGTTCAGCGGCAATACAAACGGGGCGTTTGGTATTACGCTGAAAATGCAGGAAAGCACCAACACCTTTCAGATTGACACCGGGCTCAATCAATTTGACGGCCCCACGACCTCTTGGGGTGGGGCTGCCTTTGCCTCCGGGGCCACGTTTACGCTCGAGGGTACCGTTTACTTCACTGCGGATGACGCCCACATATTATTCACGCTCACCGATGACGCCGGTTTTTCGGATTCGACCACCCGAACCATCGCTAAAAGTGACCTATCCTTTGGTTCTCGCCATGGCGTGGGCACCCGTAACCGGGGGCTGAACTTTGATGCGAAATACTTCGTAATCAATAACAATCTATCCCCCGCGCCACCGACCGGTCTTGTCGCAACAGCCGGCGAAACCACAGTTACTTTAGACTGGGCGGACAGCCCCGAGGGCAGTTTCGTCGAATACAGCGTCTACCGCTCGAACACATCGGGCAGTTACGGCAGCGCTCTCGTGACGGGCCTGAGCGCGAGTGAATATGTCGATAACACCGTGGAGATCGACACCACCTACTATTACGTGGTAACGGCCACGGACATTCTTGGAAGGGAGTCTGCACTAAGTAGCGAAGTGTCCGCCACAACCCCCTTGCATAACGTGCCGCCGGTGGCCGACGCCGGTCCTGACCAAGTCATCACCGATAGCAACGGTACTGGCGACGCGCTCGTCGTTCTTGACGGCAGCAACTCCAGCGACGCGGACGGGACCATCGTCAGCTACGTCTGGACCCTGGACGGAAGCCAGATCGCAACCGGCGTCAACCCCTCCGTCACCCTCCCCGTCGGCACACACACGGTCACCCTGACTGTGACCGACAACTACGGAGCCACGGACAGCGACACAGTAACAATAACCGTGAACGCACCCCCGGTCGCCGACGCTGGGCCAGACCAAGTCGTCACCGACGACAACGGAAGCGGCGACGCGGACGTCACGCTCGACGGCAGCGGCTCCAGTGACACGGACGGG
>PXDC01000459.1 GCA_003565135.1 Verrucomicrobiota bacterium | reverse complement strand
CTCGATGGTCAGATCGCCGTCGAGATCGATCTCCGAGGCGGAATAATAAATCGTTTCGCCTCCCTCGCCAGCCAGCGTTCCGGACTTTCCATCGTATTCATGTCCGAACTCGTATTCCGGCAATTTGACTTCGGGAAGGTCCGAGTTGAAGTCGTCGGTGATTTCCCCGGAGACATAGGTGTTTTTCTTCGTTGTGAGCTCCCATCCGCGGGTGGTGACGGTCCCGTAAATTTCTGCGTTCCCGAGATCGATGGACCCTTCTTCAATGGACGCGCCGGCGATCTTCGCGCCGTCGCTGACTTCGCCATCGAGGTTGATGCTCCTGATCTCGGAATTTCCGTGCAATTTGATGTTGTTTGCCAGGATGCCGTTGCCGAAAAGCGAGCGCTGGAACAGCAGTACCTCCACCTGGCGAACGCTGCGGCCGTTGGCGCCGGAGCGGACGTCGCCTTCGGACACGATCATGGGTGCGTCCGATGCCGCCCCCACGACGTGGACGCGGAAACTGCCGGTGGCCCCGCGTCCCAGGTCGATGCTGTTGGTGTATTTGCCGAGGGTGCCGGCAATGCCGGTGTTTTCCCAGTCCTCGTCCGCGAGCGAACTCAGGTTGATGGCGTAAAGCGCTTCCTCGATGCCGGCCTCGGCCAGGTTGAGACTGGCGTTGCCGTAAAACTGGTGATTGGCCAGGCGCATTTCGGTACCGGCCAGACGGATGTAGCTGCCGACGGCAATCGCGGCGATGGTGGCGAAAATGATGGCCACGATGAGGATCGAGCCGCGCGTGTCCCGAAGATCTTTTTTTTGGTTGTGCATGGTTCGGCCTGGGCAGGTGTTTTTGAGTTCCGGGGTTATTGGGCCACGTGTTTGTTACGCATGATGTAACGGGCCGAGATGACCTTTTCCGACGTGTCGCGGGCAATGACCCGCTTGACCATGGAGAGCCTCAGGTGGAGTTGCTTGGTTTCCGGGTTGTTGTCGGTTTCCTCCTGCAGGATGTTGAAACGGGAGAAGCGGAAGTCGTCCTGCACGTCCCGCATGAGCACGCGGACGTCGCCGTCCTCTTCGCGCTCGAAGAATTGCGTGTTCGGATCGTACCGGTAAATGACTTCGTAGGGGGCCGCGCCCGGCGGGGACAGCAGGAGGGTGAGGGAGGTGTCGGTGAAGGCGGTGAGATCGCGGGCCTGCCGGACGTCGCGGGCGAAGATCTCGAGCCCCCGGCGTCCGTCCGAGGTCATTTCCGCATAATTGGCGATGGCGAAGCTGCCGCGCATGACAAAGCCGAAGGCGGAGATCAGCGCTCCCCCGAGAACGACCGACAGGGTCATGACGATCATGAGTTCGGTCAGGGTGAAGCCCCGGCGGGGCGCTCCCCTTGGGTCACCGTGCGACGACGTAGTAATAGTCATTGAGTCCCTCCCGGGAAAATAAGGTCCGGTAAACGCGGCGGTGTTCGGCGCCGCCGATGGTGGTCCATTCGATTTCGAGCGCCACCGCCTTCATGCCGGGGCGGTCGATATCGGCCGCGACCCGGCGGACGGCGCGGTAGCGGTTGGCGATGGCGGTATCGAACTGGGTGCCGATCTGGAACTCCTCTTCCGCCTCCAGCGCCTCGAGCTCGGCCCAGCTCATCATGCGCAGATTCTCCATTTCACTCTGCAGGATCTGCGCGGCCATGCTGTTGTCGCGGGCGAGCTGGATGGAGTTGAAACCGAGCCTCATGGCCATGATGGTCGCGGCCACCACCGTGCCGAGGACAAAGACCGCCATCATGATCTCCACCAGGCTGAGGCCACGCTTGTTGGCGGGGATCCGCCGGCGATCGGCCGGTTGCGGTTGTGATGGTCGGGTCATTGGACGTGACGGTGGAAAGGACGGTTTGGGATCCGGTCGGCGGTGGACGTTGACGGCGACCGGAAACGGTACGCTCGGCACAAAGTTTATGTACTATAGGATATGCGTCCTTTGTGAACAATCCGGCATGCCTTGAATCGGCGGTAGGGCGCCCCGGTCGAAGAAGCGGAAAGAAACACCTCAGGCCGCTATGAGGGCAATCCGCAATGACCGGCGATACGGGGTCGGCGGGTGGGGAATGTTCCGGCGGTGGCCGTCGGGGCACCGAAGCCGTGGCTCCCGACCTGAATACAGTGAATGGATTCATGAGTAATAGGGGTTTGCTGTATTGGGGCGGTAGAGGACCGCCTGTTTCTGGGCCATGGTTCGGGTTTTGCGTGCTACGCGGCGTTTTCCGTGGTATCTCACTGAATCGAGCGAGCATGCCGCTGACGCGGCCATTGGCTCCCGCCGAATCTTATGAGCAACCCTTCCACAGTCAGAAAAGAATCGGATACCTCATGGGCGAATTTCGCACGGGTTCGCCGTTATCTGCTTCAGCCGGTGCCGGCGACGGAATCGGCCGACGCCTGGGGACTCGAGCAACGTAAGGCCACGACGGATACGGCGCGCTCGACCGACGAGAACGAAGCAGGGGATCCCGAATCCCTGCGGCGACGGTGGCGGGAGATCGAACGCCGGGAGGCGGAACTCCGGCGGCGCGAGCGGGAGCTGCGCCTGCGGGAGGACCTGTTGGCCGAGCGCGAGCTCTACCTCCGGGAAGGGGAGTCCCTCCTGCTGGAGCGGAGCCAGGAAATCGTCGAAACCCAGGCCGAAATCGCCCAGAGGCGCGAGGACCTGGGATTGCCGGGCGGCAGGCGTTCCTGATCCGGCAGCGAAACGGCGGCGCTGCCCGCGGCAAAACGGAGAAGGCGTTTGCCGGGTTCGTCCGTTCCGCGGGTGCCATGGGCACCGGGAGGCGGACGCACGGGCGGCGATTCGGACCGGTTGGGCCGCGGGCATCGACGGGCCGGACCCCGATACGGGATCGGCTTGACGGAGCGGGATGG
>PXDC01000220.1 GCA_003565135.1 Verrucomicrobiota bacterium | reverse complement strand
GAATCATTCGCGACGACGTGGAATCCGGCACCAGCCTGTCCGGCGCCCTGAGAAAACACACCAGCGTCTTTTCCCCCCTCTACTGCAGTATGGTCGAAGCGGGAGAAACCAGCGGGACGCTGCCGGAGGTGCTCGACCGCCTGCTCTACCTCATCGAGCACGAGGCTATGGTCAAATCCGAAGTCCGCACCGCCATGCGTTATCCCATCATGGTGATCGCGGCCCTGGCCATCGCCTTTATCATCATGCTCAGTTTTGTCATTCCGCGCTTTGTCGGGTTTTTCGAGCAGGCCGGGCTGGACCTGCCGCTGCCCACACAAATCTGTATCACCCTGAGCCACTACCTCACCAGCTACGGTCTGTGTATCGTCATCGCCACGGCCGGCATCGTCATGGGGCTGCACCGGGTGTTCAACGGCACCGAGCGCGGCCGCCTGATTCGCGATCGCGCCCTGCTGCAGACGCCCCTCATCGGACCGGTACTGATCAAGTCGGCCATGTCCCGCTTCGCCAGCATTTTCGCCATCCTGCAATCGAGCGGCGTGCTGGTGCTCGACGCCCTGCGCATCCTTTCGGAAAGCGTGGGTAACGCCGCCATCGCCGCCGAGTTCGAAAAGGTGCGCTCCATGCTGGAGGAGGGTCACGGCATCGCCGACCCCCTGCGTTCGGCCAAGTACTTTCCGCCGATGCTGATCAACATGGTGGCCATCGGCGAGGAGTCCGGCCGCCTCGACGAAATGCTGCGGGAGGTTTCCGCCCACTACGACGTGGAGGTGCGCTACACCATAAAAAAAATGACCGATTCGATCGGTCCCGTCCTGATTGTGTCCCTGACCTTCGTGGTCGGTTTTTTCGCCCTGGCGATCTACATGCCGATGTGGGACCTCACCCAGATGGCCACCCGCCAATAACCATGAAACCCGCAACCCGCCAACCCGCTTTCCGCTTCAGGAACCCGTTATTATGGACATAGCTTCTCTGCTCGAACTGGCGGTAAACCGCAAAGCCTCCGACGTGCACCTGGCGCCCGGACGCAGTCCGGCGTTGCGCATCGACGGCGCGCTGCGGGCCCTGCGCGACGAGTTTCCGCCCCTGACGCCCGAGGTGTGCGAATCCGCCATCTACGGCATTCTGCTCAAGCATCAATGCGAGGCGCTCGACCGCAACATGGAGGTCGATATCGGCTACCAGCTCGACCTCCCCGAGGGATTCAGCCGTTTTCGCGTGAACATCCACCGCCAGCAGAACGGTCTGGCCGCCATCTTCCGCCTGATTCCCGACCACATTCCCACCGTGGAGGAACTGACGCTGGAAGAGTCGATCTTCCGTTTCGCCGAACTGCCCCGCGGCCTGGTCCTCTTCACCGGGGCCACGGGCACGGGGAAATCGACCACCCTCGCCTGCCTGGTCGACCAGATCAACCGGCGCTACCCGAAACACATTCTGACCATCGAGGACCCGATCGAATACACCCATTACGAGAAGCGCGCCTGCATCACCCAGCGCGAACTCGGCACCCACACGCACGGCTTCGCCCCGGCGCTGAAGTCGGCGCTGCGCGAAGACCCCGACGTCATCCTGGTCGGGGAAATGCGCGACCTGGAAACCATCCAGCTCGCCCTCACCGCCAGCGAGACCGGTCACCTGGTCTTTTCCACCGTGCACACCAGCGACACCTCGCAAACCGTCGACCGGATAATCGACGTCTTCCCGCCCGCCCAGCAAGCCATGGTGCGCTCCCAGCTCTCGGCGGTGCTGCAGGGCATCGTCACCCAGGTCCTCCTCCCCCGCGCCTCCGGCTCCGGCCGCATCGCCGCCCGCGAAATCCTGCTGGCCACCCCGGCGGTGCGCACGCTCATCCGCGAACAGAACACCCACCAGCTTTTCAACACCCTCACCAGCGGCCTGCAGGCCGGCATGTGCCCGCTCGAGCTGTCGCTGGCCGCCAAAGTCAAAAAAGGCGTCATCTCCGAAGCCGAAGCCTACGCCGTGGCCAACCGCCCGGGCGTCCTCAGTGACTACCTCGCCAGCCGCACCTTCTCCTACTCCGCCCCCGGCCTGGCCATGGCCGAATCCGAAGACTGGGCCGAGCCCGACGCCCGGCGAACGGACGCCACTCCCTCTCCGGCGACCGCCGGAGCGCCGCAACCGGGAGGCGGCCCGAACCGATGAAAACCCTTTCCCACAACGAATTTCCCACGGCGCCCCGCCAGGCGGGGCGCCGCGGAAAAAACACATAACACCAGAACAACAATAGGAAATCAGTACCATGATGACAAACACACAATCGTTAACGAAAGACACGCGGGCGAAGAGCGGCTTCACCCTGATAGAGGTGATCGCCGTCCTCGTCCTGCTCGGGATTCTGACGGCCATCGCGCTGCCTCGGTATATTGACATGACCCAAAATGCACGGGAGCGGGCGATCGACGCGGGTATATCCGAACTGAACGGTCGCGAATCGCTTGCTTGGGGAAACGTCATGATTTCCCAGGATGGTTGGACCGATGACGGTGACGTAACCGGCCACGAAAACTACGATACCGACCTCGGCGATGATTACACCCTCACTGGGACAACCCTGACATTCCAAGACACCGACGTGGAGTTGGTACGACAAGAATCAACCCAGGTAAGTCCCGCAGTCTGGAGGAGAGCCGACGACGATGTTGAAAATGGTGACGGCTAATTAGTTCCAGTGCACACACGACCAGGGCCACCCAACGGCTCCTTCCCGGGACACCGTCCCGCGGAGGGAGCCCGGCCCGCGGATCCTAACCGAAAACGGAAATGAAAGGCCATCCATCGCCGCAGCATCGCCGGAGCGGTTTCACGATCATCGAGATCGCGGCCGTGCTGATCCTGCTCGGGGTCCTGGCGGCGGGCGCGATGAGCATTTT
>PXDC01000391.1 GCA_003565135.1 Verrucomicrobiota bacterium | reverse complement strand
TTCTTCACCCGCCAGTCGAGCACCGGTTTCATCTGTCGCATGACCATCTTCAGGCGCTCCGCGGGCACGTCGGAGGTCTCGAAAATATTCTCCGCCCCCCGGACGGCAATGTACGCGTCGATCCCTTTCATGCGGGCGAGCTCGATCCGGGACTGGAACTCGTACGCGTCTTCCTCCCCTTCCCGCATCAGTTCCCTCGCAATCCGGGCGCGATGAACCTGGACAAAGGGGAGCGCCCCCCGGGCGCGCACCGCACGCACCAGCGAGATGGTCATGGCGTCCGGAATGTCAAAGGCGTCGATCAGCACGCGTTCGCCCTTCTTCAGGTCGGTGGAGAAGCCGGTGAGAACACCGGCCAGATCGTGATAACGTCTATCCATAATACAAAAAGTTAAAGCCGCCGGTGGTGCCGCAACGGTGGAGGCAATCAATGACCCCTCCCGAAGGCCGACGTTTTGGACAGCTCGGGAAAACATATCCTCGAAACAGCCTCTTCGAAGTCGTTGACGCCGTCGATAATGTCGATTTCCAGGCGCAAAAAATACAGGGGCACCGGGGGCCGGAGGTCCGGTGAAATCCGCACCGCGTCTTTCTCCGTCGTGACCAGAAAATCCAGGGATGCCGCCGCCGCACGCTCGAAAATGCCCTCGAGCTCGTGCTCCGTGAACCTATGATGGTCCAGAAAGCGCTTGGTGAAAAGCACACTGGCCCCGAGCTCCCGGAGAAACCCCTCGAAACTTTCCGGGGTGGCAATCCCGCTGAAGGCCCCGACCCGGTGCCCCTTGAGGGCGTCGAGCTCTTTTCGTCCCGTTCCGTTCACCTCCTGCAGGTAGGAGGGCCGGTGGGCGCATTCGATGATTTCCGCGTCCCGGTTGTAATAACGGATCAACTCCTCCAACTCCCCGTCCGGCTGGCCGGTCGACTTGGTCAGGAATATGTAGGAGGCCCGCTTCATGTGTTTGATCGGCTCCCGGAGAATTCCCCTGGGCAGGAGCCGTTCGTTGCCGAACGGGTTTGTTTTGTCGATGAGGAGGAGGTTCAACCGCCCCTTCAGCGGAAGGTACTGGTAGCCGTCGTCGAGGATCAGCGTGTCGGCCCCGTATTTCCTGATGGCGTAGGAACCGCTCTTGACCCGGTTCTTGTCGACGATCACCATCACACCGGGAAGGTTCTTGGCAAGCATAAACGGCTCGTCTCCAGCTACCTCCGAATCGAGAAGTACGTTTTTACCGTCGCTCACCACCTTCGGGGGCGGGGGTTCTCCACCGTGAGACAACCGGCGCCACCACTGCCGCCAAAGCGGCTCGCTCTTGCTCTTGTACCCCCGGCTCAGGATGGCGACCCGGCGGCCGCGCTCGGCCAGCGAGCGCGCGAATTTCTCCACCACCGGGGTCTTGCCGGTTCCCCCCACGGTCAGATTTCCCACCACCACCACCAGGCAGCCGAGCGGCTGATCGTGAAGAATCCGCTTCCGGTACAGCCAAACCCGCGCCTGGACAATCCCGCTGTAGAGGTACGAATTCACCCGCAGGAATCCCCCGTAAAACGTGGCCAGCCTCCCCGATCGCCGCCCGTAAATGACGTCGACCGTGTACTGCTCAAAACGGTTCAGGCGGTTCTGTGCGCTGGCCAGAATATTTCTTAACATCAAATCGGCGGATTCCCGGAGTTTCCAAACTTGTAACGCGTTTTTTACCACAAATCAGCTTAAAAAATGAACTGTTTGCCGGCCGCCGGGAAAAAATACCCCGCCGCCTTTTGAGAAATGACCCGGCCGGGCTTAGATTGCCCCGTGCCGGAATGCCTATTGACGAACCCGGCGAAATCGGCCTTTGTAAAGGTTTTTTCAGAGTTCAGACCGACAATCCATGCACCTGCAGTTGCTCAAATCCAAGATCCACCGGGCCGAGGTGACCGATTCCAGCCTAAACTACGAGGGCAGTCTCGGCATCGACGAGGACTTCCTGAACATGGTCGATCTCCGGCCCTACGAAAAGATCCTGGTCGGCAACCTCGCCAACGGCAACCGATTTGAAACCTACGCCATCCCGGCGCCGGCCGGCTCGCGCAAGATCAGCCTGAACGGAGCCACCGCCCGCCTGGGAAAAACCGGCGACCTCTTGACGATCATGGCCTTTTGCACGATGACCGAAGACGAAGCCTCCCGCTGGAAACCGAAGGTCCTGGTGCTCGGGAATGCCAACGAAAAGGTGATAAAAAGGGGCGGGAAATAGTTCTCCCGCAATCCGGGTTCCGCCTCTTTCCATCCTTACCGGCGCCACGGCACCCCGCCGCCGCATCGCTGCGGTCATTTTTCAGACGCTATCCACCGAATTTTCATGAAAACACTCATCATTGCCGAGAAACCCAGCGTGGCGCGCGATATCGCCAAGTCCCTGGGGAAGCTGTCCAAAAAGGGAGATTACTTTGAAAACGATCAGTACGTCGTCGCGGCGGCCCAGGGACACCTGGTCGAGCTGGTCATGCCGGAGGAAATCGACAAGAAATACAGCTTCTGGCGACTCGACAACCTGCCCATCATCCCGGGCGAGTTTCAACTCAAACCCATCGAGCGCACCAAGAGCCGTTTCCAGGAGCTCAAGAAACTGTTCGGGCGCAAAGATGTGGAGGTCATCGTCAACGGCTGTGATGCCGGCCGCGAAGGCGAACTGATTTTTACCTACATCTACCAGTTGGTCAAATCGAAGAAGCCGGTCAAACGGCTCTGGATGTCCTCGATGACCCCGGCGGGCATCCGCGAAGCCTTTTCCCGCCTCCGGGAGGGCGAGGAAATGGCCCCCCTGGCCGACGCCGCCCGTTGCCGGTCCGAGTCCGACTGGCTGATCGGGATCAACGGCACCCGGGCCGTCACCAAACGCATGTTCGGCTCCCGCGGGGGCCAGGCCGCCACCGTC
>PXDC01000438.1 GCA_003565135.1 Verrucomicrobiota bacterium | reverse complement strand
GGAACATATAGCCGAGCTGGCTGATGGTGGAGTAGGCGAGGACGCGTTTGATATCGCTTTGGACCAGGGCGGAGCATCCGGCGATGAGCAGCGTGATCCCGCCGATGACCGCGATCGCCAGCATTGCCGTCGGGGCGAGTTCGAAGAGAACATTGGTTCGAACGATAAGGTAAACTCCCGCCGTGACCATGGTGGCGGCGTGAATAAGCGCGCTGACCGGTGTCGGGCCGGCCATGGCGTCGGGAAGCCAGGTCTGGAGGGGGAGCTGGGCGCTCTTGCCGATTGCGCCACCGAGGAGAAGCAGAGCGGCCACGAGGGCGACGCCGGAGCCGCGATCCCAGCTCTCGCCGGCTCGGGCGAGCAGGTCCTGGATGTGGAGTGTGCCCAACTCGGCGAAAAGCAGAAAGAGGCCGATGAGGAGCGCGGTGTCCCCGATCCGGGTTACGACAAATGCCTTGCGTGCGGCCCGTCCGTTTTCCGGTTTTTCGTACCAGAAACCGATGAGGAGGTAGCTGCAGAGCCCGACTCCTTCCCAACCCAGCAGAAGGAGGACGAGGTTGTCGGCCAGGACCAGGACGAGCATGAAGCCGACAAAAAGGTTGAGGTAGGCAAAGAACCGCTGGAAGGCTCCGTCCTCCCTCATGTACTCTGTCGAATAGAGGTGGATGAGGAAGCCCACCCCGGTAATGACCAGGGTCATGAGAAGCGAGAGCGCGTCGAGATGAAAGGCGATGTTCGGCTCGAATCCGCCCACATCCATCCAGGACCAGAGTGTTTGGGTGAAAAGCCCTTCCTCCGGAGGGGACGTGAGGAATGAGGAGGCCACCACCAGGGCGACCAGGGCCGATAATCCGACCGATCCGCATCCGATAATCGCCGCGGCGGGCCGGGAAAGGTTCCCCGCCAGGACCAGGAGCAGGAAACCCGCGAAAGGAAGTGCCGGAATGAGCCATAGGAGTTCAAGCATGGTGTCACCCTTTCATCGTTCCGGCGAGATCGGCATCGAGGCTGTTGTAGCGCCAGTAGACCTGGAGAATAATCGCCAGGCCGATGGCTACTTCTGCGGCGGCCATGGTCAGGATGAAAATAAACATCACTTGTCCGTCAGGCTGTCCCCAGTGGGCGCCGGCGGTGACGAAAGCCAGGCCGCAGGCGTTGAGCATGATCTCGACGGCTACGAGCATGAAAATCAGGTTCCGTCGGACCAGGATAGTGAGCAGGCCCAGCGCAAACAGGATCGCGGCCAGAAAAAGGCCGTGTTCCAGGGGGATCTCCGCCATCAGCCGATCCCTCCTTTCCCGGTTTTCGAGCCCGTGGATCTGTCGGATGACGGTTCGGCCGGTTCATCGCTCATGATGGTGCGCCGTTCGTGCCGACGCAGGTGAGAGGCTCCGATCAGGCCCGCCAGGAGCAGCAGGGCCGCCAGTTGGACTGCGACCAGATATGGCCCGAAAAGGGCGACGCCGACTTCGGAGGGGGCCACGTAGTCCGATTGACCCCGCACTTGCCCGCCCTCGGAAATAACCCATCCGAGAACGCCGAGCAGGACGGCCGAGACCAGTCCGGGGCCCACCCAGACTCCCGGGCGTGTCCAGGAACGTTCCTGCTCGTCCTGTGCCGTGCCGATATTGAGCATCATCAGGGCGAAAAGAAAGAGCACCATGATGGCACCCGCGTAAATGATGACCTCCAGAGCCGCCACAAAGGGCGCGCCCAGGAGATAGAAGAGGAGGGCCATGGACAGGAGGGACACGATAAAATAAATCAGTGCGTGAACCGCGTTCGTGTGGGTAACGACCCGCAGGGTGGTCAGGACGGCAATGGCGGCGACAATGTAAAAAGCAGTTTCCATATGGCTAAAAAAGGCTTTTGGGATCGACCGGAGGGGTTTCGTTTTCGGCCTCGCCCTTGGCTTTTCCCCCGATAGCCAGCCCCGCAACCTTGTAGTAGTTGTATCCGTGATACTTTCCCTGGCCATTGATCAACAGGTGCTCCTTTTCATAGACCATGTCCTGCCGGTTGTACTCGGCCATTTCAACGTCGGGAACCAGCTGGATTGCGTAGGTCGGACAGGCTTCTTCGCAGAATCCGCAGTAGATGCAGCGAGAGAAATTAATCCGGAAGGTACTCGGGTAACGCCGCCCGTGCCGGTCCTCGGCCGAATCGAGGGCGATGCAGTCGACCGGACAGACGACGGCGCAGAGATAGCAGGCGACGCAGCGCTCTCCGCCGTCGGGATCCCGGGTGAGTACGATTCGCCCGCGGTAGCGCGGGGCGAGATAGGCCTTTTCCTCCGGGTACTGGATCGTGACCCTTTTGTGGAAGGCGTGCTTGAAGACCAGCCACAGGGTTTTGAGCATGCTAAACATAAAGTGATTTTGGATTTTGGATTTTGGGCTTTGGGTTTAAGTCCGGCGTTCGGTCCGTTGACTTGGACGGCGCTCCGCGCCGGGATTCCTTATTCATTCGCTCGCCTGGCGAGCTGCTCGAAAATCCAAAATCGGCGATCCAAAATCTAAAATTGAAGCTTCCCGTATTCATAATCCGTAATCTCAGTTTCCCCGGGCAAGCGCGATGGCCCCGGTGGCGATCAGATTCAGCAGGGCGACGGGAAGGACAAACTTCCATCCCCAGGCCAGGAGCTGATCAAAGCGCGGACGCGGGATTGCGGCGCGCAGGAGGATAAAAAAGAGGATAAAGCACATTGTCTTGAGGAAGAACCAGACGACGGGGGGAAGAAGGGGGCCCTGCCATCCGCCGAAGAACAGGGTGACAATGATGGCGGAAATGAGTGTGACGCCCACGTATTCCCCCACAAAGAACATTCCGAATTTCATGCTGGAGTACTCGGTGTGGTATCCGGCGATCAGTTCGCTTTCGGCTTCCGGCATGTCGAAGGGGAGCCGATGGGTTTCAGCGAGCCCGGCGAAGAGGAAAATGAGGAAGCCGAGGAATTGCGGGACCACAAACCACATCCCGGACTGGGCTTTGACGATGTCGTGGAGATTGAGCGAACCGGAGAGGATCACCACACCCATGAGCGACAGGCCCATGAAGACTTCGTAGCTGAACATCTGCGCGGACATGCGCAGGCCGCCGAGCAGGGAGTACTTGTTGTTCGACGCCCAGCCGCCGAGGACGGTGCTGTAGATGCCCATGGATGAGAGTGCGAGGAAGAAGAGGATGCCGATGTTCAGGTCGAGGATGGAGACCCCCGGGGCGAGCGGGATAATGGTGAAAGCAATGAGCGCCGTAACCACGATGATGGCCGGGGCCATGACGAAGACCGGCTTGTCGGAACCGGGCGGGATCCAGTCCTCTTTGGTGAACATTTTTATGCCGTCGGCGACAAAAATCAGGATCCCGCCGGGGCCGCACCGGTTGGGGCCGAGACGATCCTGCCAGAGTGCCAGGAGGCGGCGTTCGACCCAGACAAGGAGACCCGCCAGCGTGAGGAGGCCGACGAGCACGCCTTGAATCAGCAGAAGGGTCTGGATGGTGGGATTCATGGTTTACAGGTGGCCATCGACGGGAAAAACCAAACCGGCGTGGCCGGGGAATCCCATGGGGATTCCGAGAATGCCGGGGGCCAGTTTGGGCCGTATCCGGGCGGGGAGTTTGTGTTCCCGTCCAAAGATTCTCAATACAAGCTGGTCTCCTTCGCTCACTCCGCGCGCCCGGGCGTCGGCATCGCTGATAGTGACATAGGCATGGGGGATCCGTTCGGCGAGGGCGGGAGCGTGACGGCTGAGCTCGTCCGATCCGAAGATGTGTGGCAGGCCGAGAACGACGAACTTTTCCCCGGACCGCCGGAAGGTGGCGGGGATTTCGGTAAAGAAGGGATGGAGGTTTTTTTCCGGTTGAATGAGACAGATGCCCGGGGGGCCGCCGCGATTGGCGCCGCCGACTTCCTCCTGGAATTTGTTGAGGGCCTGCACCGAGTTCCAGCCCGGCGACCAGTAGTGGCTGACCAGGGAGGCCGGGGGGACGGCGGTGCTCCCCTCCATGGAAAACGAAAGGGGCGAGTCGTGGTCGGCGGGGGGGGAGGGTTCGTTAACGTCGAATTGGGCGTGAATGGCGGTGCGGCCGCTGAAGCGGCGTGGTGATCGCGGGAAACGGGCTCCGTTGGAACGAAAGTCGGCCGAAGGGGCGGCGTCGCGGACGCCACGGAGCTCGGGATAATCAGCGACCATGGCGTCGATGATCGTATCGAGGTATTTCCATGCCGGTTCTTCGCTGGGAGCGGATCCCGCCGCCAGACGGCCCAGCCAGCGCCAGCTTTCGGCGATGTCCCCTTCGGGCGGCAAAGCCTGAAAGAATCTTTGCGCGCGGGTCTCGTTGTTGACGAAGGTCCCGTCGCTTTCGGCGAATGTTCCGGCGGGAAGCACCACATGGGCGCGGTCGGTCGTGGCGTTGCGCAGGGAATCGAGGGCGATGATACTTTTCAGCCCGCCCAGGAAGCGGTCGACATCGACATCGTGGGTTCGCTGGTATAGGTCGTTTTCCAGGATTATGGCGGTATCGGCGTCGCCCGAGGAGACGGCATCATAGGCTTCGCGCAGGGGACGGCCGTCAAGCATTCCGGCGCCAAAGGTATTGGCTTCGGGGACCACGAAGGCGAGGGCGGCGGGTTTTTCGCATCGGAGGAGCGCCCAGGCGACGTTGGCCGCGGCCTGGAGCAGAGCTTCGTTGCCGAGGCCGGTACCGGTGATGATCACCGGGTGGTCGGCGTTTGCCAGGGCATCCGAGACCTGGCGGGCGAGAGTGGTATCGGATTCGGAAAGGCCGTCCACCGGCGGGGCTTCGGGATGCAGGGCGCGGGCGACGGCGAACCCAAAACGTGCAAGGTCATTCGGGGCGCGGGTTATCGCGGCGGTGGAAACGTCGTCGAGACGCGTTTCGTCGATGGCCGCGATAAAGAGCGGGCCGCGGTCGCTCTGGGCGACATCCCGGATCGCACGGTCGTGCCACGCGGGCACCCCGAGTTTCCGGGCGGTTTCGCGGGGTGTACGCATGACCGACTGGCGTACGGCCAGGGCCATGCGGGGGGCGGTCTGCGTAATATCTTCCCCGAGCACAAGGACCGCGTCGGCCTCTTCAATTTCCCGCAGCGAGGCGGACCGGACCGGGCCGTGTCTGAGGATTTCCAGGGCGACCGTGACCAGGTGGGATTCGGCGGCCGGGAGGCCGTTGAAAAAATTATCCTCGCCCACCAGCGAGCGGAGGGCGTAGTTGGATTCCAGGGATGCGCGGGGCGACCCGATCCCGATGATCCGGTTTGCGCGACGGAGACGAATCCGGGCTTCCTTCAGCGCCACATCGGCCGAGCACGTCTCCGGCTTGGAGTAGGTTTCGGTGTCGTGGGCACCTTCGTGCAGGAGCGGGTGGCGGATCCGTTCGGGGCGATTGACAAATTCGTACCCGTACCGACCCCGGTCACAGAGAAAATAGCCGTTTATGTCGTAGTGATATCGGTTGAGAATTCGCCGGGCGCCCCCGTAACGGGTGCCGACGAGGGTGTTGCAGCCCAGGCTGCAATGGGCGCAAACCGAGGGAGCGCTCTGAAGGTCCCACTTGCGCGTGTAGTGGGTCTTGAGTGTTTTGTCGGTAAAGACCCCGGTGGGACAGACCTCGACCAGGTTCCCGCTGAACTCGTTTTCCAGGATGCCATCCTCGGAGCGTCCGAAGTAGACGTGGTTGTGGGAGGCGAACGCGTCCAGGTCCCGCCCGCCCGCATAGTCCTTGTAGTAGCGGACGCAACGGTAGCACTGAATGCACCGGTTCATCTCATGATTGATGAACGGTCCAAGGTACTGGTTGTTGAATGTCCGTTTGCGGAACCGGAAGCGGCGGTAGGCATGACCGGTCATGACGGTCATATCCTGAAGGTGGCACTCGCCTCCCTCGTCGCAGACCGCGCAGTCGTGAGGGTGATTGACCATGAGCCATTCGATGACGCTTCGGCGAAACTCGCGGGCCTCTTCATCTTCGATCGAAATCCGGGTTCCGTCGGCCGCGGGGACCATACAAGCCATGACGATTTGTCCCTGCGTGTCCTCCTCGTTGCGGTATTGTCGAACGGCGCACTGCCGGCAGGCCCCGACGGACCCAAGGGCCGGGTGCCAGCAAAAGTACGGGAGGTCGAACCCGAGCGTGAGGCTGGTCTGGAGAAGATTTTTCTCCGGATCGGCCTCGTAGGGTTTTCCGTCGATATGGATGGTGGCCATGAGTTCGCTGCGGACGGTTTGTGGTTGGCGGTTTAAACTAAATACGGTGGCCGTTTCCGGGCGGGACCTGCCGTGTCCCGGAGGCGGCGGATTCGCTGCGGTAGGGGCAACCGTTGCCGTTGAAATGCCGGCGAAAATCCTCCTCAAAGTACTTGAGTGCGCTCTGGAGGGGTTCAACCGCACCTGGAGCGAAGGCGCAGAATGTACGGCCGGGGCCGAGGTGTTTGGCCTGCTGCGCGAGCAGGTCGAGGTCGTCCTCCCGGCCGCCGCCCCGCTCCACGTCGTCGAGGATCTTTTCCACCCACGGTAGGCCGTCCCGGCAGGGGGTGCACCAGCCGCAGGACTCGCGGGCGAAGAAACGTTCCAGGTTCAGCACCATGCCGACCGGGCAGGTGCGGTCGTCGAGCACGATCATGGTGCCGGTGCCCAGGCGGCTGCCGGCCTTCTGGACCGAGGCGAAATCCATCGCCAGGTCGAGGTGTTCCTCGACGAGAAAATCGGTCGAGGCACCTCCCGGGATAACGCCCCGGAAGCGGTAACCGTCGCGCATACCGCCGGCGTGCTCCTCGATGATCTCGCGCAGTGGGGTTCCCAGGGGAAGCTCCCAGAGGCCGGGGCGGTTGACCCGGCCGCTCACGCCGTAGAGTTTGGTACCGGATTCCCCGGTGAGGCCGAGTTGATTGAACCAGTCGGCCCCGTGCCGGATGATGGGGGCAATGTTGTAGAGGGTTTCGACGTTGTTGACGATGGTCGGTTTTCCCCAGAGCCCGACTACCGGGGGGAATGGCGGTTTTGCCCGGGGAATAGCGCGCCGGCCTTCGAGGGCGTTGAGGAGCGCGGTTTCTTCACCGCATATATAACGCCCGGCACTGGTGTGCAGGTGGATGTCGTGATCGAAGCCCGAGCCGAGGATATTCCTGCCCAGGAATCCTGCCTCCCGCGCTTCTTCGATGGCACGGGCGAGCGCCGTTTGGGAAGCGTGGTATTCGGCACGGAGGAAAATGTAGCCGGTAGGGGCCTGGATGGCGTAGGCCCCGAGGATCATACCTTCGATGAGCTGGTGGGGATTGTGCTCCATGAGGAAGCGGTCCTTGAAGGTGCCCGGTTCCATTTCGTCGGCGTTGCAGACAAAATATTTCTGCCGGGGCGCCTGGTCCCCCATGGGCACGAAGCTCCACTTCATGCCGGTGGAAAAGCCGGCTCCGCCGCGGCCGCGGAGTTTTGATTCCTCGACCATGGAGGTGACCCCTCCAGGTTCCATCGATGCGAGCGCCTGGCGCAGGGCTTCGTACCCCCCGGTGCGTTCGTAGGCGGCGAGGTCGATGGGCGGGGCGCCCGGCTTGATGTGCTCTGTAAGAGGCTTGTTCATACCGCTACTTGCAGTCGCGAAGGATGTCGTCCACCTTACCGGGGGTCAGGCCGCTGTGGAGGGTGCGCCCGATCATCATTGAGGGGGCGCGGTCGCAGTCGCCCAGGCAGGGGATGGGAAGGAGCGTAAACCGGCCGTCTTCGGTCGTTTCTCCCATTTCGATGCCGAGATTTCCTTTCAGGTGCTCGCAGATCCCGTCGCCGCCCATGACCCAGCACGAAATGCTGTCGCAGAGGTGAATCACATTCCGCCCCACCCGGCGCCGATAAATGAGGTTGTAGAAGGTGGCGACGCTGTCGACCTCGTGCGGTGTCATGTCGAGGAATTCAGCGACATCGCAAAGCGCCTCGTCGTCCACCCATCCGCGATGGTGCTGGACAACCTTCAGGGCCTCGATGCAGAGCGCCTGCTTGCGGGGATAATGAGGAAGTTCCGCCTCGATCTCTCGGCGTTCCTGGTCGGTAAGCATGGTCAGGGTTTTTGGTTTTGGCTCACGATGGTGTCTGCGGATGAAATTCAAGGAAGACGTCGAACACGGCCGCGCCCCTACCGGTCGATGTCGGCGAGAACAAAATCGGTGGCTCCGATGATGGCGAGAAGGTCGGGAACGGTGTGTCCGCGGCTGATAAAAGGGACGATTTGCATATGGGGGAAGGAGGCGGTGCGGATGCGCACGCGGTAGGGGATGGTGTTTTTTTCGCTGGTGAGGTAGTAACTGTACAGTCCCTTGGTCCCCTCGATGCACCCGGTACCCTCACCGGCGGGGATCACCGGTCCCCAGCTCACGTTGAGGAAGTGGGTGATGAGGGTTTCAATATCGTGCATGGTGCGGTCCTTCAGCGGCGGTGTGGTCAACGGGTGGTCGGATTTGAACGGGCCGCCCGGCATGTTGTCGACGCACTGTCGAATGATCCGCAGGCTCTGGCGCATTTCCTCGATGCGGACGAGGGCGCGGTCGTAACAGTCGCCGTTGTGGGCGATCGGGATATCGAACTCAAACTGGTCGTAGCCGCTGTATGGGCGTTGTTTGCGAAGGTCCCATTCCATTCCCGTGGCCCGCAACCCGGCGCCGGTGACGCCCCATTCGATGGCTTCCTCGGTGTTGTAGGCGCCGATTCCCCGGGTCCGTGCCTTGAGAAGGCTGTTGGCCATCACCATGGAATCGTATTCATCGAGTTTGGGCGGAAAGTAGGAAAGAAAATCGTTGACCAGGCGGTCCCATCCATCCGGAAGGTCGGCCGCCACACCCCCGATCCGGAACCAGTTCGGATGCATCCGGGCGCCGCAGACGGCTTCGATGATCCCGAGCACCCGTTCCCGGTCGTTGAACATGTAAAAAACGGGCGACATCTGCCCGACATCCTGGGCATAGGTGCCGTACCAGACCAGATGGCTGGAGATACGGAAAAGTTCGCAGAGCATGACGCGGATGACCTTGGCCCGGTCCGGAACGATGATTCCGGCCAGTTTTTCCACCGCCATGAGGTAGGGGAGGTTGTTCATGACCCCGCCCAAATAGTCGATCCGATCGGTGTAGGGAATGTAGGTGTGCCAGGACTGTCGCTCCCCCATTTTTTCCGCCCCGCGGTGGTGAAAACCGATTTCGGGTACGATGTCGACGATCTCCTCTCCGTCGAGCTGGAGCACAAGCCGTATGACCCCGTGGGTACCGGGGTGCTGCGGGCCGATGTTGAGGAACATGAAGTCGGCTTCGTCGCTCTGTCGTTCCATTCCCCATTCCTCCGGCTTGAAGCGGAGGGCCTCCTCTTCCTCGATGTGGCGTTCCGTGGGCATGCTGAAGCGGCCCGATTCGGTGGCCCGGGCGGGGTGGTCCTTGCGCAGGGGATGCCCCTTCCAGGTTGTCGGCATGAGCAGACGCCGGAGATGGGGGTGCCCGTCGAAACGGATGCCGAACATATCCCAGACCTCCCGCTCGTACCAGCTTGCGGTCGGCCACAGCCGGGTGATGGACGGGATCGAGAGCCCGTTTTCGGCGAGCCGGACTTTGATCCGGATCTCCCGGAACGGTTCCAGGGACATGAGGTGGTAAACGACGGTGAAGTCGCCCGCCGGGACGCTTTCCCGGTTGGCCCGGGAGCGTTCGTCAATGGCGGTAAGGTCGTAAAGCATCGGAAAACGGGGGCGTGCCTTGTGCTTGAGGTAACGGAGGATGGCCGGGACCTCGGCGCGTTGGATCCATACCGTGGGGAATTCGTCCCGGGTGCTTTGTTCGGTGACGGCGTCGGGACCAAACCGTTCCTTGAGGTGATTGATGAGCGAACCGCCATTGCGACCGAAATCCCGGGGCGGTGGGTCCGTTTCTTCGATGCGGGCGTTCATGGGAGTGTCGTTGTTGATTCGTGATTCATCTCCGGGAGTAGCCGGCTACGTTAAAGGACGGGTGTTCAAACGCGGTCCGGAGGCGTGAGAAACTCCATCTTCATGCGTGCCTCCGTCCGGGCGTCACGCTGCGAGTCGCGTCCCGGTTTTTCGACCCCCTGGGGGCCGATCCACCAATTGAGGGGGCGTTTCTCCTTCCCCACCGCCTCGTGCAGCAGGACGATGCCCTGCATGAAGGCGTCCGGCCGGGGAGGGCACCCGGGAACGTAAACGTCCACCGGGAGGAACTTGTCGACTCCCTGGACCACGCTGTAGATGTCGTACATGCCGCCCGAGTTGGCGCAGGATCCCATGGAGATGACCCAGCGGGGTTCCATCATCTGTTCGTACAGACGCTGAATTACCGGGGCCATCTTCATGAAAACGGTTCCGGCGATCACCATGACGTCGGCCTGACGCGGCGAACCGCGCAGGACCTCGGCCCCGAAGCGGGCGACGTCGTACTTGCTGGTGACGCTGGTCGCCATTTCGACGAAGCAGCACGAGAGGCCGAAATTGAAGGGCCAGAGCGAGTATTTGCGTCCCCATGCGATGAGATCCTGGATACGCGCCATGGCGAGCACCTTGCCGACCACTTCGTCGAATCTGCCGTCATCACCGGGATTGCCGGTCGCCGGGGTCAGGGATGTTTTCATAAGTCCTCCGCCTCCTTCCATTGCCGGGCCATCGCTTCCCGCCGTTCACGCAGGCGGCGATCGATCGCCCGCTGCGTCCAGTCGAGACTGCCCATGCGCCACTCATAGACCAGGGCGGCAGCCAGGATGAAGATAAACACCAGGACCCCCCAGAAGCCCGGCCAGCCGAGTTCGTGAATGGAAATGGCCCAGGCGAAGATGTAAACCAGCTCCAAGTCGAAGATTACGAAGAGGATGGCGATGAGGAAGAATTTGATGGATAGCCGGAGGCGGGCGCTGCCGGTGGGGGGGACACCGGATTCAAAGGCTTCACCCGTCACCCGTTCCCGGTGACGGGGCCCGACGAGTGCGGAAACGATGATCATGCCCGCGACCAGTATAAACACCATGTCCGTGTACACCAGGAACGGCCAGTAAGGTGCGGCGGACATAATGTCTCCTCGTTATTCGGGTCAGGGTGTGATCAATCGAAAGCTTTTAGATGCGTCAGGTCGGCGGGGCTGCCGCCAAAAAATTCATAACCGTACCTGGACGATTATGAACGAATTATCCCGTGAAACGTAAGCGTGAGGATCGGTGTTCGGCGGGACGTTAGCGCGGGGCACCTGGCTTGACAAGACAAAAAACAGAAAGGGTTGTTCGGGAAAATTCGGGTGGTTTCCCGATTTGCGGCTGGTCAAGGACGGTGCGGTTGAGTTCAATGCCGTCTATGGAATCGACGCGCGCGCTTCGCTATTACGAACACGGGGTTGCCGGGGATGTACTGGTTCTGGAGGAGGTTCCGCTGTCGCGTCCGGCGGAGGGCCAGGTGTTGCTCAAGGTGCTGGCGACCCCTGTCAATCCTTCCGATCTGGGTCAGGTAGCGGGAAAGTACGCAATCCTCAAGCCGCGTCCGGCGGTGGCCGGGAACGAGGGACTCGGCGAAGTCATGGAAACCGGCCCCGGGGTCGACGGATTGAAATCCGGCGACTGGGTCCGCTTACCGGCGGCGGCGGGGACCTGGCGCGGGCACCTTGTCGCGGCGGCGGACGGGCTTTTGGCAGTTCCCCGCGACCTTCCGCTGGAACAGGCGGCGATGGCGTTTGTGAATCCGCCGACGGCCTGGCGGATGCTGTTCGATTTTGTCGACTTGGAGGCGGGAGAGTGGATCCTGCAGAACGCCGCCACCTCCGCGGTGGGGCGTTATGTCATTCAGTTGGCCCGCCTCAACGGGTGGAAGACCTTCAATGTGGTGCGGAGCGAACGCGGTGCGACGGCGGTCCGGGAGGCCGGCGGTGACGCGGTGGCAGTCGAGGGGGACGACCTGACGCAGGCGGTGGCGAAGCATGCCGGCGACCGGCCGCCGCGGCTGGCGCTGAATTCGGTCGGTGGCGAGAGCGCCATTGCCCTGAGCCGGGTGATGGCCTACGGGGGAACGCTGGTCACCTTCGGAGGCATGACGGGGAATCCGATCCGTTTCCCTACCCGGCAACTCATCTTTAACGACCTCCGGCTGCGGGGATTCTGGGTGACCCGCTGGCTGGAGGAGGCGTCGGCCCGCGACGTCCGCGCCATGTATGAATCCCTGTTCGACCTGATCCGTCGCGGAGATTTGTCCGCCCCGGTGGCGGCGACGTATTCACTTGAAGACTACAAGAAGGCCCTGGAGCACGCCAATCAACCGGGACGTGGGGGCAAGGTATTGTTTGTCCCGGATCCTTGACCGTGTAAGTACGGTCCTGTCGGATTTAATTCCAATCGATCTTTTCATCACAACCCAATCCGAGGAAGCCGGTGCTCCATCGTAGCAGCGCGCCGCTTCAGCCAGCGCCCGCAGTACTGCGCTGGCTGAAGCGGCGCGCTGCGATGGGAGCGCCATTCGGAATATTTTGTGCGTTTGCAGCGGACGGATTGAAACGAGGATGGCGGAGCCATTTCACTGATTAAGGACAAATCCGGCATGACGGGAAATGGGACAGGCGGCCTCTTCGGGATTTCCGAATGCCGGATTTTATGATTGAGTCCTATTCGCCGCCTTTCCTCGGGCGTTCCGGGGGGGATGGCACAAAGCCAACGCCAGTCCCTCGTTTCCATGTCTGAATCTCCTTCCTCGTCGCCTTCGTCCGGAACCAGCCCATCGGCGCCCGGCCATGCCGTTTCCTCCGGGCCGCGCGTTCACGGGCGCCTGATGTCGGTCGACGCGCTGCGGGGTTTCGACATGTTCTGGATTGTCGGGGCGACCGGTCTGGCCCGGGCGTTGGATGGGATGGGCGAATCCGTTCTACTGGGAG
>PXDC01000315.1 GCA_003565135.1 Verrucomicrobiota bacterium | reverse complement strand
CAGCGCCGCTTCTCCCCCAGGAAAAGGCCGATCCCGATCGCAATGACCAGCATGCCCACCTGCGCCCCGAGCAGGCGGTGACTGTGTTCGGCGAACATGTCGCGATCGCCCAGCCAACCCTCCGGGTTGAGCGAGCCGTCGGAGAGCGGCCAGTCGAGGAAAACCATGCCGGCTCCGATGCTGGTGGTGAAACCGCCCATCAGGAGCAGCAGTAGCGTCCACGCCACCGTGAACCAGGTCAGCCAGGCCAGGGCGGGTTTGTAGTGATCGTTGCGTTGGTTCGGCGCAGAGAAGGACATCTAATCGTTTGAATTAAGAAGGAAAGAAACCTTGCTTCCGTATTTGAACATAAAACCAAAAAGACAATAATGATGGCCGTCGGGTGGCAAGAGGAAGTTTATACCGGTGATTGGGGTTTTATCAAAACTTATGGATGCAAATATTTTTCATTCGGGTGCGGCACGCACGCGCCTTTCCGTTCTGGGCCTGGCACTGGCCGCAGCCGGCTTGGCGTTGACCGCGGGGTGCGGCGGAGATTCGCGCGATGCCCGGGCCTTCGTCGGCGTGATCCTGGAGGTGGACGAGAGCCGGGAGGCGCTGCGCATCGAGGTCGAAAGCGGCGCCGATTTTCTCCCGGACCGCGAGGTCTGGGCCGCGGCCCGTCGGGGCGATGTGGCCAACGCGGAGCCGGGTGCGAAGATCCGCGCGTTCCTGGCCGATGCCGGGGACGGAAACGGCGGCTACCGTCTCGAACAGGTCTGGCCGGCCGACGCGGATTCGGAACGCATTGTGCAGCATCTGAATCGACGGCTCCGGGAAGATACGGTCCTGCGCGGTGAGGGGCGTTACCGGCTGGAAGGCGAAGCGCTGCCCCGGTTCGCGCTTTACGATCAGTTCGGCATGCTCGCCCGTCCGGAGCGTTTCGAGGGCCAGCGCGTCGTCATGAATTTTATTTTCACCCGGTGCATGGACCCGGTGATGTGTCCGGCCGCCACCGAGCGGATGCGGCAGCTGCAGCGGGCGGCGGCGGAGGCGGGCGTGGAGGATTTTCAGCTGGTTTCCGTGACGCTCGATCCCGATTACGACACTCCCGGGGTGCTGTGGGAGTACGCCACCGATCGGGGGATTTCACTCGACAATTTTTCTTTCCTCACCGGTCCGGAACGGGCCGTGCGGGACCTGATGACCCAGATGGGGATTCTGGCGAACGAGGACGACGAACAGTACTGGATCCACTCCATGGCGACCCTGCTGGTGGATACCGACGGGACCATCCTGCACCGGGTTGACGGGAGCCAGTGGATGGTGAGCGATTTTCTCGATCGTCTGAAAGGCGAAAGGGGGACCGAATGAGGGCCGGCTCCGTGTTGCGGGCGCTCGATCCTTCCCAGAAGAGGCAGGTGCTCTGGATGACGGCCATCGCGGTCGCCCTGTTCCTGGTATTGCGCTGGGTGCCCGGGGCGGTTTCCCCCGAGCGTCCGGGACAATTCCTCGCCGCCGCCGGGGCCACCGACGAGCGGGTTGAACTGTGCGATGTCAGTAATCTGGGCTTCAGTCTCGTGAACGATCGCGTTTCACCCGTCCGGTTGCACGCGAAGCCGTTGCAGCCGCCCGTTCCCGGTGAGCCGGTCGAGGTGCTCCTTTCCGTCGAAACGCCGGGCGGAAAGCCGATCACCTTTGACGATATCAGGGAGACGCACGAGGAAATGATCCATCTCCTTATCGTCGATCCCGGCCTCGGCGACTACCACCACAAGCACCCGGAGCCGGCCGGGGTGGACGGCGAATACCGGTTTTCTTTCACCCCGGGGGCCGGCGGAGAGTACTTTTTGTTTGCCGAATTCACCTCCGCCCGGACCGGGCGGCCGGTTCATTCGGTGACCGGGTTGACCGTTCCCGGCGAGGTACGGGAATTGGCCCGCCGGGAAAGCCGCGAGGGGACGGTGGGCGATTATGTTTTCGAACTGGTCGATTCCGGTGACGGTTACCGGGCCCGGCGTCCGCAGGAGCTCCGGCTGCGCGTCAGTCACCGCGAAAACGGCCGGGAGGTGACCCTCGATCCCATCATGGGGGAGTATGCCCACGTGGTCGGTTTCGACCCCGAACGTTCGGGTTTTATTCACATGCACCCGCTGCGCCAGGGCACGGGCTATACCCTCGATTCCCGGCATCCCGAGATCGGCTTTATGCTCCAGGTGCCGCGTCCGGGTTTCTACAAAATATGGGCGCAACTCAAGATCGACGGGAGAGAGGTCTTTGTCCCGTTCGGCGTCAACGTGGAGGCTTGAAAATACCCTGAAATGCGCATTTTCAGATCCCGAGGCCGCCCGCCCGGAGGAATACGACGCGATCCATCGTTTTCTCGAAGAGGCGTACGGGGTGGTGCGCGGTTTTTTCCCGGACCGCTATCCCTCCTGGTGGGGAGAGGACACCGACTACGGGCGAATCCACGTCGTTCGCGGAAGTGACGGCGCCGTTTGCAGCCTGGTCCGGGTTTTTCCGCTGGATCTGCAGCTCGGGCCGGTACGGGTTCGGGTCGGAGGGATTGGAAGCGTGGCCACCGCCCCGGCCTTCCGCGGTTCGGGGTGTATGTCGGCGCTCATGGAGCACGCGGTCGAGCGCATGAAGAAAGAGGGTTTTTGCCTGTCGATCCTCTGGGGGGATCGTCACCGGTATTCGACTTTTGGTTACGAAAACGGGGGCCGGACATTTGATGTTGCGATTTGTCCGAGGGGATTGCGACGCTCGGGAGTGCGGCCGCTGGCGCCGGAGAGGTTTTACGGGGACGGGGAAACGTTGCGAAAGATCGAGCTTTCCTACGAGCGGCACCCGTACCGGCGGCGGCGTCGTCCCGGGGAAGGGGCGCTTATCTACGGAAATCGAAACCTTCTGGTCCATCGCGGCGGGGAAGGAGAAACGT
>PXDC01000119.1 GCA_003565135.1 Verrucomicrobiota bacterium | reverse complement strand
TCGCTTTATTCCTAAATCCGACGGTATTCTGATCCGGGGCTCGTCAAATATAGACTGTGGAGATAAAACCCTTCTTTCCCTTTTGACATCCCCCATCCGGCATCCGATAAAAGTGTCATGAAAGCATCCATTATTGGTTTGAAAACGTGTTTCTGCAGTGTGGCTGCGGGGGTTTTGGTCGCCGGTGGGGGTGTCCTTTCCCTGTCCGCTTCGGAAACGGTCCTATTCTTCGACGACTTCAGCGGCGCGGAGATCAACGGCGTGCCCGTGGTGCCGCCCTGGACCGATGTCACCGAAGGCGGCGGCAGCCTGACCGTCCTGGAGGACGGCGAGGACTGGTTCGGCCGGGGCGAGGAGAATCCCTACCTCGACTTCGACTACGGCGACGGATCGCCGACGGTCCTCCTGGCCGACGATGTTCTGGCCGAGGGTCCGGACCACGAGTTGGTCACGATCCGGATGCGGTTTTACGAGCCGTCCATCGCCGGCCGGGACGGCGCGCTGATCCTCTTCGCCTACAACGGCCCGGCGTCCGGCGACAACCGGATCGAGCGCCTGAGACTGAACAACGGGGGATTCTTTGCCGGGCCTCCCTCCGAAGGCAACGAGGTCTACTCTCTCGACACGGTGCACACGCTGGAGTGGGTGCTCAACAACAGCGACCAGGATCACACTTACAACGAGGGGGCGAGCGTGGTGGAAGCGCGGACCTCGGACCTCTGGATTGACGGGCGAATGGTGCAAAGCGGCTACGCCTTCGAGGGGACTGCGGCCGACGGCCCCATCCGCGGGTTCGATATCCGCACCTTTACCGGGGGATACCAGACCATTTACATCGACGAGTTCGAGGTCCTGGCCGGTGCGACTCCGGTGACGCAGGTGCCGGCCCCGTGGGTGGAGTTTCTCTTTAACGAAAGCCTGGCCAACACCGGCGTGCTCGGTGGCGAGGGCGAATTCGGGCTCCCCAATCCCGAGCATGAATTCGAGACGGTGCCGGAGTTCGGAGAAGGGATCAACGGACCGATGTCGGGATTAACGACAAACACCCGTTACATGGGTAACGAGGGACAGGAGGACCGGGACGGGTCCCTCTACTGGAACTCGGAGGATCCGGGAGAATTCCGCGACATGCTGTCGATCACCGTATCCGGTTGGTACAAGGCGGAGGAGCCGTGGATGAACAACGGTTTTCTCGTCGGCAAACCCAACCAGGTCCACCTTTACGCCGGGACCAGCCGCGTGGCCTTCGCCCCCTTTGCCTCCCTGGAAAACCCGCGTCAGCAGGCCTCCTGTCCCAACCCCTGGCAGCAGGAAACCGACCAGTGGATTTTCCTGGCGGTGACCTTTGACGGAACCACCGATACGAACAACATGCGGTTTTATTACGCGATGGAGGGGGACGACGCGTTGACCGCGGACGCGGTGCGTTCCCTGGACAGCGGGGCGATTCGCTACGTGAGCCACGAGTGGACCTTCGGGAACAGTTTTTTCGGCAACCGTCCCTTCAAGGGCAACATCGACAACATGCGCATTCACGCCTCGAAGGAGGACGGTTCCGGCGCTTTGTCCCGGGACCAGGTCGAGGCAATCTGGGCGCGCGACAACCAGTACTTCGGCGAGCCGATTCCGGTCGATGTGGAGATCGTGGATTTTGAATACCGCAACGACGGGTTCTTCGTGGCCTTCGTCACCACCGCCGGCCGCGACTACGTGGTGGAGTACAAGGATGACATGAACGACCCCGAATGGCAGGAAGTGGAAACCGTTCCCGGCGACGGCTCGGTGCGCAATGTGCTGGCTCCCCTGGGCGAACAGCAACGGCGTTTCTACCGGGTTCGCATGGTCGACTGATCGACGAGCGTCATCCGGTTCTCAGTTCACAGGATCCGCTCCCGGCCCGGGGGCGGATCTTTTTTTTTGATTAGTCCAGCAGCCAATTTCCGGGGTCGTAGGCCGGGACGGCGCCGTCGCGGGTGGCGATGAACTCGCCGAAGCGGCAGGCGTTTTCCAGGATGCGCCGGGGGGAGGCGGTGCCGCGCAGGCTGTTGGCGATGAAGGCGGCGAGAAAGGCATCGCCGGCGCCGACGGTGTCGCGGACCTCCACCGGTCGTCCCTCGGCCGAAAACCAGGCGTCGTCGTCGAGGAGGGCGGCGCCCTTCTCAGCGCGGGTGACGCAGATGCGGGCCACCCCGGTCTGTTCCGCGAGAGCGCGGACCGCGTGTTCCAGGGGGGCTCCCTGCTTTTCGGAAGGCAGGAGGCGGAAAAGTTCCTCCTCGTTGAGCTTGAGCAGGTCGGCCCTCGCGGCCAGCTCGGCGACCAGGGAGAGGTCGTCGAACGGGGGGCGCAGGTTGACGTCGTACACCTTGAGGGGCTGGTCGAGGGCGAGGAGCCGGTGTATTTGCCGGCGGTTGAACTCCCCGCGCTGGGCGAGAGTGCCGTAGACCAGGGCCGCCGCCTTTTCGGCGCGGGCGACCGCCGTCTCGTCCACCGGTATGCGGTCCCAGGCGACCGGCTGCAGGATCTCGTAGCGGGCGTTGCCGCGGTCGTCCAACCGGACCTTGACCGCTCCGGTCGGCAGCGATTCGTCCTCGTGGACGAACCCGAGAGGGAGCCCTTCCGCCGCCAGCCGGTCCCGGGCTTCTTCCCCGAGGAAATCCCTCCCCAGGCAGGTCACCGGCAGCGGGTCGGCCCCCAGGCGCGCCAGGTGCCGGGCGACGTTGACCGGAGCCCCGCCGAAAAAGAGCCCTTCGGGAAGGCAGTCCCAGAGGGCTTCACCGTAGCAGAGAATGGGTTGGGCCTGGGTTGTCACGTTGGGGGTGATCCTAAAAGGGAGGAGGGTGCGGGGGCAACCGTTTCCGTCGGGTTCCGACCGGGAGCGGCGGGTTGTGGTGCGGCACCGCGGGAAGACGGTTGCTCCGACGCGGG
>PXDC01000501.1 GCA_003565135.1 Verrucomicrobiota bacterium | reverse complement strand
TAATCAACTTCCACTGGCTGTTCCAAACGGAACGGCCGATCAGGCGGTTGTTGGTGTATTGGGAGGGCGAAAGGCTGAAGTCGAACAGGGAGGCGGAGGAAACCGGGCGGAAAGCCTGGTGCTTGCGAATGCTGAACATGTCCTCGGTCAGGAAGTCGGAGGACTGCCACCACTGGAGGGTCGAAAACTGGGAGGCCCCGATGTTAAACGGCAACGGCACCGTCACGTCACTGACCTGCCAGGTGCGCACGGTGGAGACATCTCCGAGCGGCGGGCTGCGCATCGAATCCATTCCCACCGGAATCAAATAAATGTAGGGGGTGGCGGCCAGCGCGTCCGGATCGAGCCACCAGTTGTTCGGATCGTCGGGCGAGCTGCCGCCCGCGTGTCCGACCCCGGAGGTGTTGGCCGCCGGGTCGCTCATTCCCTTGTACCCTTCGAGGGCCACCCCGACCGCAAAAATTTTCGTGGCGAAAGAAGTCGGACTGAAGGCGTGGTCGCCCGCCGCCAGCGGATGGCCAAACAAGTTGCGACCGGGGGCGATGGTGGTGCCGAAAGAAATGACCAGCCCCGGCACCGGGAATCCCTCCGCGCCCGCCTGCATGGCGTGGCGGCGGACGTCGGCGTCGTCCATGATGTTGGCCCGCCAGGCGGAGTTCAGCACGTCGCGCCAGTTGTCCTCTCCCTGCTCTCCCGGCAAAACGCGGAATTTTTCCCGGCGCAGGGAAACGGTGGTTCCGTAGGTGTCGGGATTGTTGAAACCGAGCCGCCCCCGCAAGACGCTCCAATCGGCCTTCATCTCGGCCAGCACGCTGGAAAGGCCGGGATCGCCGGTGGCACTGCCGGCGAACTGGGGTTCGCCGCTCCGGACCACCCCGAGGGCGCGGGCGGCCACGATCCGGTTGATGAACTCCCGGCCCTCCGGAGTGTGCAGCAACCCGGTTTCGTAATCATAGGCCTGCGCGGCCAAATAAGAGTATTGGGCGGCCAGGTCGAAGAGGGTCTTGTATCGCTCCAACCTTTCGTTGCGGAAGATGCGGAAAGCGGCGTCGCGGGTGCGGTAGCCATGAATAATGGAAGCGGAACGCCGCCTGAAAATCTCGCGCTCTTCCAGGATGCGGTCCCCTTGGGCGACCAAGGCCCGGTATTTGCGTTCGGCGTCGTCCAGCGCCCGCAGGCGCTGGTTGATGGTCGTGAGGTGTCCGCTCAACGTCCGGATCTCCGCCCCCAGGGCGGCCACCTTCTCCACCAACTCCTGCTCGTATTTCAGATGGTTGTCTATCGCCTCGAACTTCACCCATTTTTCCGAAGTCTCATGGGCCAGGGTGAGGGTTTTCACGATGGCCTTGGAAGCGAGTTTTTTGGCATTGACCGTGCCCTTGCTGACCGCGTCGGCGGCGAGAATGGCACCCCGGGCGGCGGAAGTAACGTCCCCTCCGGAGGCAACCCCCGCGATGAAATTCCTCGGGATGGCTTCATTGGCGGCCTTGGTCGCGCTTTCCGCCGCCTCGGAGACGGCGTCCAGAACATCGTGAACGATATCACTGGCAAGATTGACGGCCTTGACGATATCCGAAGCCACCATGAGCCCCCGCTCAATATCGGTCACCAAATCGTCGGTATTCACACGGGCATTGAAGACGCGGATTTTCTTTTCCAAGTTGACCTGCGCGCTTTGGGCTCCCGCCAAAGCTTGGGAGAGCGCGTGATGGGCGGCGATCAGCTCGGAAATTCCCTGCTGAATTTGGCCCGGCGAGCGCCGGCGCCCGGTCCAGTTCGACGGCTTGTCAAAAAAGCCGTGGGGACCGAGTTCGTATTCAATGAAGTGTTCGTTCAGAATGTAATCGTCTCCCTGGAACTGGTGGAAATTGAAATCAGTGTAAAGGCGCGTGCGCCAGTTGGAGGGGAGCGTCTGGATATCCAGGGTGTAGGTGCGCGGTTCGGTGGTCTGGGCCAAACCGAGACCTCCGGGCAACTCCGGCAGATCGACATACATGTAGTGAAGGAGGTCGGGCCCGTCATAGCCGGTGCGGAAGGTTCGCCCGGGGCCGATATCGTCGGGATACGGCGTTCCATACAATTCGATAAGGGAATTGCGGAAGGCGTGCTCCTGCTTGGCAACCTGTGATTGAAAATCGGCCAGTGAATCCTCCTCGGAACGCATCAGGCGGGTAACGTCCTTGGCGTCGTCGAAGGAGGCCACCGCGTTGTTGAGTGCCTTGAGAGCCCGCTGGTAGATCTGTTCAAAGTGGGTTTGCCCGCCGGAACCGGTCACTTGCAGCGGATCAATGTCGAAAGCGATTCCCCCCTCGGGCAATCCGAGCGGAGTCAAACCGGCCTCGGCATTGTTGAGATTGGTCTGCAGGGCATCCATTACAATGGGCAATTCGCGCAGCTCGGGCACGGTGGTGCGGTCGATTTTTTGGATGCCCTCGTGGTTTGGGTTCGGATCCACGTCCGGCAAAATGGCGTTGCCTACGATCCAGTTGATGTAGGCACCCTGGCCGGTGCGGGTGGCCCAGTGGTCCATGCCCCAGTGGCGGGTGCGGCCGGTCTGGTTGTTGCTTCGGGTTTGGGAGAAATGCTCCCAGCCCGCCATGGGGTCGCTCTGGTAATCGCGTCTCCAGGTGAGATCGAAAATCTGTTTTCCGGTGCGGGCCACCGCCCCGGCGGCGGCGGCGAACTTGCGCTCGTCAAAATAATCGACACTGACCGGCTGCCCGAGAACCAGCACCGCCTCAATGCGCGGCACCCAGTCAAAGTTCGGGTTCATGATGAGGGAGTAATACCCTTTCAGCGCGGTCAGGTAATGCCCGTAAGCGTCGCCATGGCCCTGTGGATACATCCTCGCGGCGTCGGAGGCGTCGATGATCCCGGTCGGCTCCCCGTCCGGTTTTTCCTGGATGTTGTAATTGATCGCGTAGATGAC
>PXDC01000308.1 GCA_003565135.1 Verrucomicrobiota bacterium | reverse complement strand
GGGGCGAGGGACGAGGGGCGAGGGACGAGGGGCGAGGGGGAGAGTGGGGGAGCCGGTGAGGGGGAGAGCGGGAGAATGGGGGAAACGGGGAGGGGGATAGGGACGTGGGACGTGGGATTGGGGGCGAGGGATGAAGATGAATTCAAGGAAAATCAGGGAATAACGGGATTTTAATGAGCCAAGAGTCACTGGAAAATTTTCGGGCCTATGGGCTGGCGATGGAGTTATTTGATTTGGTCGCCGAAGATATGGAGGCATTAACCGGGCGGTTTCATCTGACTCGTTTGATTTCGCAACAACTTGCGAGTGCCGATTCCATCAGCGCCAACATTGAAGAAGGCCACGGTCGGCAGTCTACTCGGGAATACATTCATTATCTGGTAATCGCTCGCGGATCCGCCCGAGAAACCAGGGGGCGTTATCGACGGATGAGCCGTTGGCTTTCTTCGTCGACAGTTGAAGATCGTTGCAAACTTTTAGATCAGATTATCGGCATCCTAAGCCGCACGATTTCCACTCTGAGACGGAATCAGGGATCCGCTGTTCGCGAAGAGCCGGAGTTGTACGTGGGTGACGATTGCAGGCAACCCATTTAGAAAGTTTTCGTAATGGAACCGTTAGATCCAAAAGACTCCTCCCGCGTTCCGGGCTCCCCGCCCCCCGCCCCTCGCCCCCCGTCCCCCGCCCCATCCTCAGCGGGTGACGCTCCTTCTCCTCTCGACCGAGTCATCCGCTTCTTCCTCGAGCAAAAGCTGGTGACGGTGATCATGGCGTTGCTGCTGATCGGCTGGGGGGTCACGGTGGCGCCGTTCGATTGGGATTTGCGGTGGTTTCCCAGGGACCCCGTGCCGGTGGACGCCATTCCGAATCTGGGCGAAAACCAGCAGATTGTCTTCACCGAATGGCCGGGACGGTCTCCTCAGGATGTCGAGGATCAATTGACCTATCCGCTTACCGTGGAACTGCTCGGGCTCCCGGGAGTGCGGGAGGTGCGCAGCCAATCGATGTTCGGGTTCTCTTCTATCTTCATCATCTTCGAAGAGGACATCGAGTTCTACTGGTCCCGTGCCCGCATTATCGAAAAACTCAACAGCATGCCCGCAGGCACGCTGCCGGAGGGCGTACAACCGGCACTCGGGCCCGACGCCACGGGGTTGGGTCAGATTTACTGGTACGTGCTGGAGGGGCGCGATCCCGACGGCAATCCGGTCGGCGGCTGGGACCTGCACGAGATGCGCTCCGCCCAGGACTGGTACGTGCGGTTCGGATTACAAGCCGCCCGGGGAATCAGCGAAGTCGCTTCCATCGGCGGCTACGTGCCCGAGTACCACATCGATGTCGATCCGGACGCCTTGCGGGTTCACGGGGTGACGCTGGAGCAGGTCTTCGCCGCGGCCCGGAGGAGCAACCTCGATGTCGGCGCCGGCGCCACCGAGATCAACCGGGTCGAATACCTCATTCGGGGACGGGGTTTTATCCGCGAGAAGGAAGACCTGGAGAAAGCGGTGGTACGGATCGGACCGGGGGACGTACCAATTCGGATACGCGACGTCGCCAACGTGGTCCGGGGACCGGGCGACCGGCGCGGGGCCATCACCCTGGAGGGCGCCGAGGCGGTCGGCGGCGTGGTCGTGGTGCGCGAGGGGTTCAATCCCCTGGAGGCGCTGCACAACGTGCGGGGCAAAATCGAGGAGATCGCGCCGGGCATGCCCCGGCGGGCGGTTATCGACTGGGACCGCGTGGATCCCGCCGAGGTGGTTGCGTTCGGCGAAGAGCACGGATTTCCCGCCATGAACGGGACCCGACCCGACCAGGAGGCCTGGATGTTGTGGCTCGACGCCCACCCGCGCGACGAGTGGCCGGAATGGGCGACCACCAGCCAGTTGACGGTCGTGCCGGTGTACGACCGCACCGACCTGATTTACGAAACCCTCGCCACCCTGAACGACGCCCTGGTGCAACAGATCCTGGTGACGGTGATCGTGGTATTGATCATGGTGATGCACCTGCGCGCGGCCGCGGTGATCAGCGCGATGCTGCCCATGGCCGTGCTGCTGGCGTTCATCGGCATGAAACTGGCCGGAATCGATGCCAACGTGGTCGCCCTGGCCGGAATCGCCATCGCCATCGGGACCATTGTCGATATGGGGGTGATCGTGACCGAAAACGTCATGCGACACCTGCGCGAGGCTCCGCCCGGGGAACCTCGCGTGGAAGTCGTGTTGCGGGGCGCTTCCGAGGTGGGCTCCGCCATCATGACCGCCATCGCCACCACCGTGGTCAGTTTCCTTCCCGTGTTCACCATGACCGGTGCCGAGGGCCGCATGTTCGTGCCGCTGGCCTACACCAAGACGTTTGTTCTCATCGCCGCTATCTTTATCGCCCTGACCGTGGTTCCCGCCGCCGTCCATTTCTTTGTCGCCGGCCGGGCGAAAGGAGAGTCGGTGCCGAAGAGCGCCCTGTTCGGGCTGGGAGCGGCCGGCGTCCTCATCGCCCTGGCGGGCCTGGCGTTCGGATGGGGCTGGGTGACACTCGCGGGCGCCCTTCTTGTGCTGGCCACAGTTGTGCGGGTGCAAAAGGATCGTATTCGTGGCGCAATGACGGGACGGTTCCCCGGAATCATGACCGGGGTGGAGAAAGCCGGGGGTTGGCTGTACGGCGCCGGCCGCTGGGCCGGTACGGTGATTGCCCTGGGGGTGGTCGGATTTGTCCTGGCCTCGGTATGGGAACCCCTGGGGCCGGAGTCGGGAACAACACGCAACGTGATCTTCGTCGCCCTCCTGATCGGCGGCCTGCTGGGCGCGTTCTTTGTCTTCGCCCGGTTTTACGAAACCCTGCTGCGCTGGTGCCTGGATAACAAGGCCCTGTTTATGGCGCTGCCGGTGGTGCTGGTGGTGTTCGGAGGCGTGGTCTGGATCGGTTTCGACCGGGTTTTT
>PXDC01000491.1 GCA_003565135.1 Verrucomicrobiota bacterium | reverse complement strand
GATGTGACGTATCGCCGGAAAGGAGTGTCGCTTGAGCCCGGCGAGGTATTGGAAGCTGTGGCCGTGGGGCTGCGTGTCGAGGTGGGGGAGTTTCGGGAGCGGCGACGCAACTCGCCGTTGCGGGCGGTAGCGTGCCGCTTTCTTTTGAAATACACGGGCCTGACTCAGCGGGAGGTTGCGGACTTACTGGGAATGGGGACCGGCGCGTCGGTGAGTATTCAGGTCAAGCGCTACGAGGAATGGCTCGCCGCTGATGCCCGATTGCGTGGACTGGCCGGAAAGACGGACCGAAATCTGGAGCGAAAACGAACGGAGCGTTTGCAAACAGGATAAAGGAGTCATTAACCTTTAATTTAAGGGCTGACCCCAGAGGTGCAGGACAGACCGGATCGCCCGTGAAGTGGTCGAAAATCGGGAACCGGGCTTGAACAAGAAGTACACAGCTCGGCGGATTCACCGATGAACGAGTTGCGGACAATTTTTTGGTTTTTGGCCTGACACGAACCAACCGTATGGATTAGAAGGGGACATTCATGGGTATTTGTATTGGACTGGTCGGGCTCGGGTCATTTGGGTCCGCATTCGCCCCGCTATTCAAGGCACATCCGCTGGTGGACCGAATCGCGCTTTGTGACCGGGAACCGGAGCGCATGCGGAGGTTTGCCACCGACCCGTATTTCCGGGACAAGTTCCGGTCCGAGGACGCGTATGCGTCCCTGGAGGAAATCTGTGATGCGGACCTGGATGCGCTGGTGATCATGACCCAGCCCTGGCTGCACGCACCCCAGTGTATCCAGGCGATGAAGGCCGGCAAACATGTTTACAGTGCGGTGCCGGTAATTTCGTTGCCAGACGGGAATGAAATTCTCGACTGGTGTGACAGACTGGTGGATACGTGCAAACGCACCGGCATGACGTACATGCTCGGTGAAACCCCCTGCTTCCGGCCGCAGGCGATGTTCTGCCGGCGGAAGGCGGCGGAGGGGGCGTTCGGCGACTTTGTTTACGCGGAGGGGGAGTATTGTCACGACGTCGACCATACCTGCAACCTGCGCGAGGTCTCCCAGCGCCGCCGCAGCAGCGCGAGCGGGGAGGAGTGGAGGGAGCGGGAACGACACTACAGAGAACGCGGAGCGCAGGACGGCCCCATGCACTACCCGACCCATTCCACGAGCGGGCCGGTTTGGGTGATGCGGACGCATGCCGAGAAAGTGACCGCCTACGGATTCGGCAACAAAACGGGCGACCCGTTCTTTGCGGGCGATGCGTTCTCCAACGAGGTCGCCTTGTTCCGGATGAATAACGGCGCCACCGTTCGCATCGCGGAGCTGCGGGAAACCCCCGGGCGGCTCGGCGACGAGAGCGAGACCTTCCGGATCCTGGGAACGAGCGGAGCGTTTTCGGAGAACCGCTGGTTCGAGGTCCGCCGCCCGGCACCGGAGGACATCGACCCGGCCCGGCTGCCCCGTCCCGAAGTGCGGGAACTCGCAGCCGAAGAGATGTTCGATCGCCTGCCCGGGCCGGTGGAGGAGGCCTTCAAGCGGGCGATGAACCGGGAGGCCGATGAAGGCGAACTGCGGGAAAAGGATTTCACTCCCCGCGGACACGGCGGTTCACACCCGTACCTGGTGCACGAGTTTGTTGATGCGGTGGCCTCGGACCGGCAACCGGGAATCCACGTATGGGAGGCGGTCCGCTTCATGGCCATGGGCGTTGCCGCACACCAGTCGGCCCTGAAGGACGGCGAAACGCTCGCGGTCCCCGACTGGGGAGACGCGCCTTAGGCGGCATGGCATTCGGTTAAGCCCAAGCCGGCGAAGCCGGTACCCAACCGCAGCGCGCGGCGTCAGTTGGTGCAGGAGTGTAGGCGTTGGCTGAAGCGGCGCGCTGCTACGTGGCAGGACACCTTTCGGAATATTTTGTGTGTTTCGCGGAAGATTTCACGAATAAGGGACTAACCGTAATGGCACGATTAAGCCCAATGGAGAACACGCTTCGACTCGACTGAGCTCGTCGCAGGCCAGCGTGTATTCTCAGGCTGGCCCGCGACGAGCTCGGCCGAGTCGAAGCCTAAGCTAATTTCGATCCAGCGGCTTAACCGAGCAGCATTCGCCCTAACCGGGAGTCGTTCGGGTTAGCGCCTGGTTGCGGATTTCGCCGCGGGCGATGTCGATGCCGGTGGCGATGACGGGGTCCTGGAAGATTTTTTCGGGTCCGAGGGCGGCGATTTTGGCCACGAAGGGGAACGTGGCGTTGGTGAGGGCGAGGGTGGAGGTGCGGGCGACGGCGCCGGGCATGTTCGTCACGCAGTAATGGACCACTTCGTGTTGGATAAAGGTGGGATCGTCGTGGGTGGTGGGCCGGGTGGTGGCGACGCAGCCGCCCTGGTCGACGGCGACGTCGACGATGACCGCGCCTTTCTGCATCTCGCGGACCAGATCCTCGGAGACGAGGCTGGGCGCCCGTTCGCCGGGGACGAGCACGGCGCCGATGAGGAGGTCCGCCCGCCGGACCTGTTCGCGGATGCGCGCGGGGTTGGAGAGGAGGGTGGTGACGTTACCCGGCATGATGTCGTCGAGGTAACGCAGGCGTTCCAGGTTGATGTCGAGGACGGTGACGTTCGCGCCGAGGCCGGCGGCGATTTTGGCGGCGTGGGTGCCGACGATACCCCCGCCGAGGATGACGACTTGGGCCGGCTCGACGCCGGGGACGCCGGCCAGGAGAATCCCGCGGCCGTGGAAGGGTTTTTCCAGGTGGCGGGCACCCTCGTGGATGGACATGCGCCCGGCCACCTCGCTCATGGGCGTGAGCAGGGGCAGTTTGTTGTCGGGGGTGTGGAGGGTTTCGTAGGCGACGGCGATGGCGCCGCTGGCGACGAAGCCCTCGACCAGGGGCCGGGAGGCGGCGAAGTGAAAATACGCAAAAGCCAGTTGACCGGGATGAAGGCGTCGAAG
>PXDC01000443.1 GCA_003565135.1 Verrucomicrobiota bacterium | reverse complement strand
GCAGCGCCTGCCAGATGCCGCCCGCCAGCACCCCGGCGTGAGCGTAGGCGCCCTCCGACTGGAGGAGGTAAAAAGCGTTGATCAGCCCCAGCACCGTTCCGAGGAGCCCCAGCAGCGGCGCCACGTGGGCGATGGCGGCAATGGATCCGATGCGTCGTTCCATGGCCGGGATTTCCACCAGGGCGGCCTCCTGGATGGCCAGGCGCATCTTCTGCTCGTCGTCCTCGTGATGCAGGAGGCCGGCTTTGACCACGCTGGCCACGGGGCCCGGGGTCTCCTCGCAAACGGTCAGCGCCTCCACCAGGCGCCGTTTGCGCAGGATGTTTTTGATGCCGGAAACAAACTCGGTTGACCGGATCTGGCTGCGGTGAAGAAACAAGGTGCGCTCGATGAAGAGGATCAGACCGATCATACTCAGGAGCAGCAGGAGCCACATGATGGGTCCGCCTTTTTCAAACAAACTGAAATCGAATAACGTCATCGTGATGGTCGTAACAACGGGAAGAGAAAGGTTTTAATAAAAGGTTCCCGGCGGGCGCCTCTTCCGGTCAGCGCGCGGTCAGCGGCGTCAGGCGGGAGCGCACCAGGGATTCCCCCGGAAGGCCGTGAATGGAAATGAGAGCGTACGCGCGCCGGGCTTCATCCTGTCGCCCGGAATCCTCCAGGAGGCGCCCCAGGTGCAGGACGGAGCGCGCGACCCAGTAGCGCCCCTTGGAACCGATGGCGGCGGCACGTTCCTCGTTTTCCAGGATGGCGGCGATCACGAGCCAGTAGACTTCCTCCGCCTGCTCGTTGTCACCGGTTTTCTGGTACGCAAACCCGTACTTGAAGCCGGCCTCGGCCTTCATATCCGGGGTGAGGTGCGGCAGATCGTAGAGGCGTTCGAGAGTGACGAGGGCACGTTCGAAATAGGACTCGTCGCCACCCTCCCCCTGGGCCAGGAGCGTGTCGGCCAGGGAGATCTTGACCCGAAACCAGTCGGCGTGATCGGGGTAGCGGTTGTCCAGGGACTCGTAAATCTGGCGGGCAGTGCCGAACCGGTTCATTTCACGCAAAATGTGAGCCTGCTTGAGGCGGGCGTAGAAAGCGAGTTCGTGATCCGGGTAGGTCTCCACCAAACGTTCCAGGCGGCCGATGGCCCGTTCGTGGTGTCCCTCGCCGGAGTCGTTGCGGTCGGCGATGACAGCGGCCTCGTACAGGGCGATAGGGGCGTAGGGACTCTCCGGGTAGGTCTCGGCCAGGGCAACGAGGAGTTGCCGCGCCTCGCCCGAACGACCGGCGGCGGCGTGGTAGCGGGCTTCCACCAGGTAAGAATAAACGGCCGGCTCGCTGCCGCGATCGTTTTCCCGCAGTTCCTGCAGGATGGTCACGGCTTCTTCGGCCTCCCCTGTTTCCAGCAGGGCCTGCGCCTGCATGAGCCGCGCGTACGTGCGAACGGACTGCTTGAGGTCCTCGGAAAGAGCCGTCTCGGCCTCTTCGCGCGCCATCTCGGAAAAGACCATTTCCACCAGGGCGAGGGTGTCTTCGGGCCGCCCGGCCTCGAGTGAGAGCTGTGCCTGGAGCCAGGTGAACCGCACCCGGAGGGCGTGCGGCAGGGGATAATCCTCCCGGTCCTCCAGCAATTCGGTCACCCGAGTGTAGGCGTCGTCCATCCGGCCGCGGCGCTGCATGAGTTTGAGCAGGTTCCACTCCGCCTGCCAGAGGTAGTCGAGGTCCTCCGGGGTCTCGAATACGGCGTCGTCGAGGTGTTCGCGGGCGCGGTTCGGACGATCCCCGCGAAGTTCGGCTTCGACACGCTGGAAGACCAGGAGCCCGGCGGAGATGCGCCGGGGTTCCTCGCGCAGGACGTTGCCGTAGGCGTCGGCCGCGTTCCGGTAATCCTCGGCCCGGAAGTAACAATCGGCCACCAGGACCCCGAGTTCGGCCCGCCGTTCACCCTCGGGTGTTTCGTCGCGGAGGCGGGTGACGTAGTCGGCGGCGGTGCGAAACTTTCTCTCCTCCCAGGCGGCGTGAGCGAGGAGGCGCAGGGCGTCCTTTTTCAGGCGCGAGCCCGGATACTGGCTCAGCACGGTTTGGGCGTCGTCGGTCGCGGCCTCGAAATCTCGCTGTTCAAAGAAAAGCCGCGAGCGAAAGGTGAGCAATTCATCGACCAGCGGGTGGGCCTCTTCGGCCTCGATCAATTCGGTCAGAAGACTTCGGAGGCGTTCCCACTCTTCGTCCTCCTTGAGGTCGCGCCCCAGTTCGTAGAGGGCGGCTCGCTGAACGCGCCGCGGCTCGCCGTGGCGCAGGAGGGATTCGTAGGCCGACCGGCCGGCCTCGTCGGCCGAACCGTGAACGACCCCGGCGAGCAGGAGAAAGCGATCGCGCAACTCCCCGGCGACCTCCGCGGGGAGCGCATCGCGCTCCGCACTCAAGGCCTCCAGGGCCTCGTCGCGGCGGCCCAGGGATTCCAGCGCGAGGATGTACTTCCGGGCCAGCCGGAACCCCTCCTCGGTACCCCGGTGCTCATCCGCCTCCGCTTGCAGTCGCTCGATCCCGGCTTCGTCCACGTCGCCCGCGGCCAGCAGGACGCGGTTGCGGGCGATCACGAACTCGGCGCGCTGGGCGGGCGAGACCGATTCCTCCTCCGCCCGCTGGTACCACGACTCGGCCTCCCCGGCCTCTCCCTGAAGCTCGTACCGATATCCCCGCAGGAAGGCGTACCAGCCGCGATCCTCCCGACTGAGCACGTCCTCGGTCACCCGATCCAGATAACGCGCCATCTCCTCCCAGCGCCGGCCGTTCCAGGCGAGCATGGCCCGGCGCAGGGCGACGGCATCGGCGGCATCGTCCGGGAAACGCTCCAGAACGGATTCGGCCTCCCCGAAACGCCCCAGGGCCAGCAAGGCGGTGGCCAACTCGATATCGATGCCGTCGCGGCGGACGTCCCCTTCCGGCAGGCTCTCGGACGCCTGCCGG
>PXDC01000189.1 GCA_003565135.1 Verrucomicrobiota bacterium | reverse complement strand
GGCCAGGTTCCAGGTGCCGCCGTTGTAGCTGAGCATGGCGACGGCGGCGAAGGCGATAAAGAACCCGGGGGTGTAGGGACCGTTGAACAGGCCGGCGTGACCCTCCGGAAGGTCGTCCCATATGCCGAGCAGGCTTTCGGTTCCCCCCAGGTGGTTCATGACGGCGAAGAAGAGCACGAGGCCGGCCAGGATCTGGACGACGAATTGCGCCAGGTCGGTGTACAGGTCCGCCCACAGGCCGCCGATGGTGATGTAAAGGAGGGAGATGCCGCCGGAGAGAAAAATCCCGGTGGAGAGCGGCAGCCCGGTGAACCCGTGCAGCAGGACTCCGATGGACGCCCACTTCGCTCCGACGTCGAAGAGTTTGAGCATGACCCCGCTCCACGCCATCAACTGCTGGGAGGGGAGGTTGTAGCGGAGCACGAGGTATTCGGTGGGCGATTCGATGTTGAGTTTTATCCGCAGCCGGGCCCAACGCGGGGCGAACACGCGGGCGCCGACCAGGCAGGCGAGGGTGATGGAGATCGCCCACCAGACGTACAGGGTGAATCCGTACCGGTACGCGATACCGGCGTAGGCCACGAACACCACGCCGCTGTACCCGGAAATATGATGGGATATGCCCGCCAGCCACCACGGGACGTTGCCGCCCGCGACGAAAAAGTCCTTCGATCCCTTGATCTTGCGGAACGAGACAATCCCGATGGCGACCATGAGGAGGAAAAAGAGGCCGATGATGATGTAGTCTGCTGCTTGCATGGAAGGGGAAAGTCAGGTCAGGTTGAGGTGAGGGCGCGCCGAGGGCAAGGGTGGATTGGGAGGGTTTTGAAGGACATCGGCGCGGGAGACGGTCGGGGAAAAGCGGGGTTGCCATGCGGCGGGATTTCCCGGATGGTGCCGGTGGAGCGGGATCCGTTAATGAGGGCATATCCGAAAGTCAAAATCTGCGGGATAACGCGTGCGGCGGACGCAACGGCCGCGGCGCGGGCCGGTGCGGCCTACCTCGGGTTTATCTTTTACCCGAAGTCGCCGCGGGGAATCACGGAGGACGACTACCGGCGCATGCGGGGCTCCCTGCCCGACCTGCCGCGGGTGTACGTGCAGGTGAACCCGGACCGGGAGGAATTGGACCGCGCCCGCGAACTCGGATTCTCCCGCTTTCAGATTCACTTTCCCGTCGACACCCCGCCGGCGACGGTGGCGGGGTGGGCCGATTCGGTGGGGGCGGCGCATCTCTGGCTGGCGCCGAAACGTCCGCCGGGCGTCCCCTTCCCGAAGGCGTTGCTGCCCCTGGCACAAACATTTCTGGTCGACACCTTCCGGGCCGATGCCTACGGCGGATCGGGCAAAACCGGGGACTGGGACGGATTCCGGAGATTGAGCGAAGCCTATCCGGACCGGAACTGGGTCCTGGCCGGCGGCCTGACGCCCGACAACGTGGCCGAGGCGGTGCGATGTACGGGCGCCCGCGTCATCGACGTCAGCAGCGGGGTCGAGTCGGCGCCGGGTCGCAAGGATGCGGGGAAGATCCGAAAGTTTTTCGCCGCATTGGGCGGACCGGAGGAGCGACCGTCGGGCGGCGGCGGTTCCGGCGTGACACGGAGCGCGTATCCGCGATAATCCGACGCATGGCATCGGAATTCACCTGCCGGCGGCGCATCGAGTTTGCCGAGACCGACATGGCCGGGATCGTACACTTTTCGGCCTTTTTCCGCTTCATGGAGGAAGCGGAAGCCGCCTTTTGGCGATCGCTGGGCGGGTCGATGTTCGTGCGGGAGGGGCCGGCGCCGTACGGCTGGCCCAAGGTGAGGGTTTCCTGTGAATACCTCGCTCCCGTGTGTTTCGAGGACGTGCTCGAAACCCGCCTGACGGTGGCGGAAGTGGGGGGGCGCTCGCTGCGGTTTACGTTTCTTTTTTCCCGGTGCCCCTCGGAGACGGAGGCGCCGGAACAGGAGGTCGCCCGGGGGGAGGTCAAGGTGGCCTGTGTGCCGATCCGGCCCGGCGGCGGGGGAGCGATGAAAGCGATTCCCATCCCGGAAGCCATCCGGGAGAAACTGGCGGGCCTGGCGGGTTGAGGCGACGGCCGGCGGCGCGCGCGGCCCCGGCGGCCCCGGGTCACGATTCGTATCCGCCGGGATGGTCGCGGTGCCAGCGCCAGGCGGTCTCGACGATGCTTTCCAGGTCGGGAAAGCGCAGGGTCCAGTCCAGGTCGCGCCGGGCCCGGGACGCGTCGGCGTAAAGGGCGGGGGGATCCCCGGGACGGCGCGCTTCCTCCACTACCGGGACCTTCTTCCCGGTGACCCGGGAAACGGTGTCGATGACCTCCCGCACGGAGGCGGGTTGGCCGGTGCCCAGGTTGTAGTGAAGGGTTTGACCGGGTTCGTCGAGTTTGTCGAAGGCGGCGATGTGGGCCCGGCTGAGGTCGTCGACGTGCACGTAATCGCGCAGGCAGGTCCCGTCGGGCGTGTCGTAATCGGTTCCGAAAATGCTGATGTGCGCCCGCCGGCCCAGGGCGGCGTCGAAAACCAGCGGAATGAGGTGGGTCTCCGGCCGGTGGTCTTCGCCCAGGGATCCGTCTTCGGCGGCGCCGGCGGCGTTGAAGTAGCGGAACGAGGCGGACGACAGGCCGTGCGCCGCGGCCAGGGCGCGGAGCGCGTTTTCCACGTCGAGTTTTGTCTGCCCGTAGGGATTGATGGGGCGCTGGGGCATGTCCTCGGTTATGGGCAGGGATGCCGGGATCCCGTAGGTCGCGCAGGTGGAGGAAAAAACAAAACGCGTCACCCCCGCGTCGATCATGACCTGGAGGAGGTTCAGGGTCGCGACCACGTTGTTGAAGTAGTACTTGAGGGGATTCCCGACCGATTCGCCGACGTAGGCGAAGGCGGCGAAGTGCATGACCAGGTCGATGCGTTCGCGCTCCAGGATTTCGGCCAGCCGTTGCCGGTCGCCGAGATCGCAGGTGTGGAGGG
>PXDC01000054.1 GCA_003565135.1 Verrucomicrobiota bacterium | reverse complement strand
GTTATTACGAAGAGAAATTCAGCGACCCGGCGGCCGCGTTCGATCTTGGGACCGCCTGGAACAGCGTGAAAGAGTATGATGCAAGGAATTGGTATACCCAAGTCGGTCAGTGGGACTGGCGAACGGAATGGGAAGTGGGTCAGGTGCCGAACCGTCTGACCGAAAAGTGGATCCAACGGGTACGCGGGGTGGTGGTTCTTGAATCGCCCGTGCCGGGGGAAGCGGGACCGGGGCGGCTGATCGCAGGTTTCGAGGAATTGGAGCAACGCATTGAAGCGCTCGAACGGACAAAGGCGGAGTTGGAGGACGAAGGCGAAGACGCATCGGCGATCGACCAGGAGATTCAGCGCCTGGAAGGAGAATCCAACGAAGCGATGGAGGCTCTTCGCGGGGAAATAGCGCAACGCATTGAAACGCTGGCAGGGCAACTGGCGTCGATCAACCGGGAGGTTGAAGCGAGGGCTCTCCAGGAGGTTCAGCGCCTGGGGATTCCGGAAAAGATCGCCCGGCTGGAGCAGGAAATCGAGGCGTTGGAGGCGGAAGTCAATCCCCGGGAACTGAGGGAACAGCATCGTGCGCGCTTCGCCAATGTGCTGGAGGATTTCGAGGCGGCGCGAAACGAGGCCGCTTTCATTGACGGGATTTACGGCCGCGATGGCTGGTGGCGCATGCGCCGGGGCAAGATGCGTCTGTTAAATGGCGCCGCCGGACATCTTGAAGACTCTCTGCCGCACTTCCGATTGATGCTTGAAGATGAGCATTACCGGATTCTGGAAACAAAGAAGGAGGAATTGAAATGGCTGAAACGTGAGGAAGGCTATATTCGCGATCTGTATTTCGTCCGCGATACCGACGGGCTGTTTCTTGAGAAAGAGATCGGGGAACTGAGGGCGCGATTGGACTGAAAACATGCTTCGCGTCCAGCCGGAAGGCGACGACCTTCCTGAACGCCGGAAACGCTTTCAGGAGCGCGATTTTTAAACAGCGAAGAGGAGAAAACGATGCATAGAGCGATATATTTGGCGGGCGCACTGTGTGCTGTATCGTGGCCGGCGATCGCCGTTTCCCATGCGGGCGACGTCGATGATCTGAAGAGCCTCGAAGCCGAACGGTGGACCGTGCTCGACTCGGGCATGGAGATGCGCCGGATCCCGGAGGGAACGTTCTCCATGGGCAGTCCCGAAGACGAGATGCACCGGCGCAGTGATGAAACGCAGTTTGAGGTCACCCTATCCAGGCCGTTTTACATGGGCGTGCAGGTTGTCCGCCAAAGCGATTATTATGAGGTGATGATGCCCGGCAAAGTGCTTATGCCCGACGACTTCGATTACGACACGTGGTCGTACAGGCGGGGACCTCTCCACTACGGCGCGGCATGGGCCTGGCGCTGGCCGCCCGAGGGCATCATTCACGGGGGAGGAGCAACAACCCACAAGCCGGTCTCCTTGAGCTACCCGATGACCCCGGTATCGTGGTACGATGCGATGCGATTCTGTAAGTATCTGACTGAAATGGAACGTGAAGCCGGCCGGCTGCCGGAGGGCTACGTGTACCGGTTGCCGACCGAAGCGGAATGGGAATATGCGGCTCGCGCGGAAACAACTGGCCCCTACAGTTTCGATTTCGATTTTGATGAGGATGACGAGGATCTCTTCAAGCAATACGTCGCAACAACGAGCGAAGGCGGCTGGACTTTCGGTCCTGTGGATACCGAGAGCGACCGCAAACCGAACCCCTCGGGGCTCAAGGACATGCACGGCAACGTGTACGAATGGTGCCTGGACCGGTACGGTCCCTACAACAACGGCGCGCGAACGGATCCCGTCGGCCTTTCGGGAGATAAAGAGAGAGCGGAACGGGTTGCCCGAAGCGGCGGCCTGCCCGATTGGAACTCTGCCGTAAGCCCTCACGAATTTTACCGCTCGGCCAGCCGTTACAGTTTCCCCGCCCATGCCGATTATCAGATCAACCTCGGTTTTCGTGTCGTTCTCGCGCCCGAAGGGCCATTGCGCGACACCATGGAAGATCGCCGGAAGTAGAAGCGTGGCAGGCCCGGGGATCTTGCCTGATGCAATAGAAAAGCCCGTACCATAAGGAAAAACCATGAAGCCATATTTTCATCTCGCAGCGATTGCGGCTTGTACCGCCATGCTTTCGACGGCAAACGCGAGTTACGATTTTTTCGGGAACATTATCTACCCGGGAGAGCGGCGTCCGGAAGTGAGTTTGGACCGGATCGAGCAGGAGGGCGGTCCTGATGCGGCGGGCGCCTATCATAGGCGGGTGGTTCACTGGTGGCCGAAGCAGGGCGTCGACATTGTGGAGGCGCCGGAAGGCGCTCCGCTGCGCACCTGGACAATACGAACGGCCGATGTCGAACCGCTGGTCGGCGCCGGAACATACGCGAAATGGTGGCCGCAAACGCTGCGCGGCGAGACGCAGTTCGAGGCGCATCTTTTAGGCTTTCGCGGAATCGGCTCCGAAACGGGCCATCCATTCTTTCCGTTTGCCGAAGAGAGGGCGAGAGGTCCGGGCATCGCCCCGGCCGTGGTGCTGCGTCTGGAGGACGGGCGCAAGCGGGTCTTCACGCGCGGGGCCTTCATCGACGAGGACCAGGCCTACCTGATGGATCTCTATCGCCAGGAGATGAACCGCATCAGCGAAACGCTGGAACCCGCGCCGACAAAGGTGCGCGAGTCGACACAACGGGAGTTTCCGGACGCCGCGGAGCCTTACGAGCCGGGAACTATACAATTACACACGGACCATATCGTGTTCCTCGCCGGTTCCGAGCCGCCGGCGGGCTGGGGCGAGTTTTTCAACAGCGAGTATAAAGAGGAAGCAGCGGTTTTCAGAAACACGTTTAAGAGTCTCGCCCAGGACTTCTGGGTCTACAACGAATACGCCGGGCGACTGATGCCTTACTGGGAGCGGGACGAGCAGTACAAATACGAGATTCGCGTCGGCAATAC
>PXDC01000281.1 GCA_003565135.1 Verrucomicrobiota bacterium | reverse complement strand
TCGGGAAAAACGGGCGACCTTCAAGGTCCTGGCCCACGAGGGACCCTGGTTCGGGGTCACCTACCGGGAGGACAAGGACCAGGCCGTGGCCGCGGTGCGGAATTTGATTGAACGCGGGGAATACCCGGAAAGGCTGTGGGCATGAATCGGCGAACGTGGACTAGCGACCTCCTGCGCGAGGTCGGACGGCAATTCGACCTGCGCGGGGAATTCCTCGAGGGCGGTCCCTACGGGACCGGGCACATCAACGACACCTTCGCGGTGACCTACGACCAGGCCGGGACCCGCGTGCGGTACGTCCACCAGCGTCTCAACGCCCACGTCTTCAAGGAGCCGGCAAAACTGATGGAAAACGTCGAGCGGGTGTGCCGGCACACCGCGCTCAAGGTGCGGGAAACCGCGCCTCCGGACGACATCAGCCGGCGGGTCCTCAACCTCGTTCCCGCGGTCGGCGGGATGCCTTACTGGGTCGACGACGCCGGTGATACCTGGCGCACCTATTTTTTTATCGAAAACGCCGCCACCCACGATGTCATCACCTCGCCCGACCAGGCGCAGGAGGCGGCCCGGGCGTTCGGACATTTCCAGGCCATGCTGGCCGTCCTCCCGGCCGAAGGCATTCACGAAACCGTTCCCGACTTTCACCCCCCCCGCAAACGCTTCGAAACCCTGAAGCGCGCGGCCGAGGCCGATACGCGGGACCGGGTCGCCCGCGCGGGACCGGAGATCGAGTTCGCCTTTTCGCGCGAACCGCTCGCCGGAATCCTTCTCGACCTGCACGCGGCCGGCGAAATTCCCGCGCGTATCACGCATAATGATACGAAGTTGAATAACGTCATGCTCGACAACCGAACCGGCGAAGGGATTTGTGTGATCGATCTCGATACCGTTATGCCGGGCCTGTCGCTCTACGATTTCGGCGACATGGTTCGCACCGCCACCAGCCCGGCGGCGGAGGACGAGCGGGATCTTTCCCGCGTCCACGCCCGTCCCGAAATGTTCGAGGCCCTGGCCCGGGGCTTCCTCGCCTCCGCCGGGAATTTCCTGAACAAAACCGAAAGGGCTCACCTGGTGACCGCCGGCAAGCTGCTCACGTTCGAAAACGGGATTCGTTTCCTGACCGATTTTCTCTCCGGCGACGTTTACTTCAAGACGCAGCGCGACGCCCACAACCTCGACCGCTGTCGCACCCAGTTTGCGCTGCTCCGATCGCTGGAGGCGCAGGAAGCCGCGTTTCACAAAATTGTCGACTCGGTGCGGGCGCCGGCGGCCGAATCCGCCTGACGCTGCCATGGTTTCGCCCTGTTCCATCCTTCGCGGCTCCGGGCCGCCCCTGTCCCCTCGATAACCTATGAAAATTCTCGTCACCGGAGGAGCCGGCTTTATCGGAAGCCACGTGGTGGAACACTTCCAGGACCGGGCGCAGATCCGGGTCCTGGACAATCTGCGCAGCGGTCACCGCCGCAACCTCGATGGGCTCCAGGCCGAATGGCACGAGGGCAGCATCGTCGATCGCGAGGCCGTCCGCCGGGCGGTTGACGGCGTCGACACCGTCTTTCACCTCGCCGCCCTTGTGAGTGTGCCGGAATCGGTTTCCGAAATCGGTACCTGTGTCGACATCAACGTCCACGGCCTCGTCAACGTCCTGGAGGAAGCCGCCGCCGCCGGAGTGAAGAAGCTTTGCTTTGCCAGTTCCGCCGCCGTCTACGGCGAACACCCGGCCAATCCGAAAACCGAGGACCTCCCTCCCGACCCCCGCAGTCCCTACGCCATCACCAAACTCGACGGCGAGTATTACTGCGACCTCTTTTCCCGGAGCGGCCGGCTGGAGACGACCAGCCTGCGTTTCTTTAATGTTTTCGGACCCCGCCAGGATCCGAACAGCGCCTACGGGGCGGCCGTGCCCATATTCATGACCCGGGCCCTGCGTGGAGAGAGCATTACTATTTTCGGCGACGGCCGACAGACGAGGGATTTTATCTACGTCAAAGACATTGTCGGCGCCCTCGCCTTTGCCGCCGATACGCCCGGGCTTACCGGTTCTTACAACGTCGGTTACGGCGATACCCTCAGCATCGAGGACCTGGCCAGACGAATCATTGCCGCAGCCGGTTCGGGGTCGCAGATTGAATTCGGCCCGCCCCGAGCCGGGGATGTGCGCTTCTCCCAGGCGGATCCGAGCAAACTTTTTGATGCCGGTTTCCGGCCCGAGTACTCCCTCGACCGCGGGCTGGAAATCACCCTTGAACAGTACCGGCAAGACCTGGGTCGCGGGTGAGTCGAACTCTCTAATCGGATTCCGGTACCCGCGATTCGTGGGTGTGAACGCTGTACCAGTCCCCGTCAACCCGCTCGTAGATGTGGGTCACCAGAAACTCGCCGCCCCACGGCTCGCCCTGGCGCTCCCCGCTCATGGTGGCGGTGTAGGTCGCCCACGCAATATCTCCCGCAATCCGGAGTTCAAATGCGTCCGCCTCCAGTTCAAAGCCGCGGATGTTGGCTTCGTGCACCTCGAACAACCGTTCGGCGGTAAACCGCGATCCGCCCGCCGTGTACAGGTGCCAGTCGTCCGAACTTACCTCCCGGAAGGCGTTGAGGTCCTGGTCGCCCAGCGCCGCCCACATCCGATCGGTCAGCTCGCGGATCTCGTTTCCCGCCCGGTGGTCCGCACGATCCCGGGGTTCCGGCGTGGTCCCGCATCCGGCGACAACTGCCAGCAGGAGGAGGGCGACGAACGGGTGGAGTGGGTTCCGGCGCGCCGCTGCGGTGCCCGCCGGTCGGTTGTTTGCTGTCAGCGTGTTCCAGGCCATTTCCGCAGTGTTCCGTTCCCCCCGGACACTGTCAAGGCGTGAGGCTCCGGGCGGCGGGGAGCGAATTTCGCCGAATTTGTCGATGAAACCATAAGATATGCTTGCAACTTGGATCTTAATATTTTATCAGGGATTGTGTGGAGTGCCCATTTGAGGAGGTCCATA
>PXDC01000058.1 GCA_003565135.1 Verrucomicrobiota bacterium | reverse complement strand
TTCTTTGCCACCACAACCTCCTCCGCGTGAAACGCACCCTCGCCCACGGCAACCACCCGGTCTCCCGAGCGCACGTGCGACACGTTTCCGCCGGTTGCCACGACTATGCCCGAAAGACTGTACCCCATTCGCGTACGGGCCTCGCCCCCGGCGCCTCCACCGCTTCGGCGGTGAAGGATACCGCGCAATTCAGTGCCGGCGCTCAGGTAGCTGTATTCCGTTCGGATACGCACAAACGTCTCGCCGACCGGGGACAATTCAAACTCGGCATGACCCACATCGCCCGTTTCATTGCTCACCAGGCCGCGAACGGCGGACACCTTTTTTTCTCCTGCGTGATCTGTCATAATAGTCGTCCCGGGTTCGGGATTGTCCGGCAGCCCCTCCGGCAAAGCGTGGAGGAAAAAGCGCATGCGGCGAAAAGATCCGGCAGAATTTCGTGCCTATCGGCATTGCATTCAAAAAACGAGAATCCCCCACGCCCCCAATTCGATGCTGTCTCCCCTCTTCACCTCCTTTTGGTAGGCCGTGCAGATATTGGCGTCGCCAAAAAACAACGAGCATTCCGGCAAATCCGCCTTGAAATATCCGTCCTCGAGCAGGGCTTCGGTCAGGCTTCCGTTGTGGTTTCTCTCCGGTTCCGGAGTGAGAACGGTTACCACGCCATCCCGGACCACCCGCGCGCGGATGGTCCCCATCGGCCCGCGGATAAAGCTCTTCTCAACGAGTTCCGGCGGCAGGTGGTGCAGGGTGTAATCACGATCACTAAAAAGGACCACGCCTCGTTTCAAGCTGTCCACCTCACCCTCCACTGGCTCCACCACCGCGGCGGGCGAATCGATAAAAGGTTCTCCGTCCTCATGGCTCCCGAGGTCGTAGTTGCGAAGATTTGCACCCCATGCTTTGTTCACCAGCAGTCCCAGCCGCGTTTTGCCGGAAACCGGCTTTCCGGCAAGGACGTCCTCTTCGGTAAACGCCGCCAGCAGGATTTCCTTATGCGCTCTGCGACTGCGGTCATAAATGACGAACAAAGTGCCGTCCTCCGCTTCCGCCGCGTCCGGATAACTGCAGGGCCGCTCTTCGAGCAGCAGGCCCCCCTCCCAGGTCCGTCCTTCGTCCCGGGACAGGTACGCCGTTAAAAGACGTCGGCTGACATCCTCGTCGAGCGGGCCATGTTTCACCAGCAACCAGTTTCCGGAACTCAACCGACTCAAATGAAAACGGGCTGTCGGATGTTCTACCTGCGCCTTTGTCACGGGCTCCCAGGTTCTGCCGCGATCAAGCGAAACGGTTTCACCGATGCCATACATCGTGCGCACCCACATGAGAAGACTCCCGTCGGAGCGCTCCGCTATCATATGTTCATCCGCATTCCTGTGCTCCGGGTCGGGAATCGTCGCCGAACCGACAAAGCTCCAGCTCTCCCCTTTGTCGGACGTCGCCAAGACCGCGCTGCTCCCCTCCTGCCTCCAGAAAGCCATGGGAAACAGCCATTCACCGGTCGACAACACTGACGGTTTGTTCATCATTATACCATCCGCCACGTAGAAAGGCTCCGACCACTCCGGCTTGGGATCCCCCGCGTTTGTAGTCGTCATCGCCCAGGTTGCCGCCGTCGACCAGTACCCCCCGGAATTCTGCGCCCAGATCAACCATAATCGTCCCGTGGGATCCATCCACAGCACCGGATCGAATGCCCTCACCGGCCCGGACTCGCGCGGACTTTCAGCCCAGTGGTACCGTCTCAAGCGCTCAAGGTCGACATCGGGAGAAACTTCCTTGCCATCGGGATCGACCACCAGAGACAAGTCCCAGGTCTCACCACCATCGCCGCTGGTACTCAACAGCACATAGTTGAAATGGTTCTCGCCCTCCCCGCCGCCATACCATGTCGCCCAAAGGCGCCTGGTGTCAGCTGCTTCGACTCCGGGAATCCCCTGAAAACGGCGAAAATCGTCGCCGTATTCGGCCCTCGGAGGCATGATAACCTGGGGAGCGGTCCTTGTTGCTTCGTTGGAGGGCTCAACACCCTCGGGAGTAAGCGCGGGAACGGCATCAGCGTGCATAGATGAAGTTGCTGCCATAAAAAAGGTTATAGTCGTCAGAAAGGCGTGTTTTACGAACACCGGCCCAAAGACCCGGTCGATTTTCTCAAGTGTTTTTCTCGTTTTCATCTCCATACGAATCCGGTATTGCATTCAGTATTCCGCACAAAATCGACCCGGCAATGGATCTTCATTGGCGATTTGGATCCTTCTAACAGAAACGAAAGTATACCTTTGTACGGGTACATTGAATTGAACTTCAGGGGTCGAGTAACCCAGCGAGTACCCTTATCGTATCGGCAGATCCGACCCGGCCAAGAAATTCCCGATCAAACGTCTGAACACTCCCGTCCAAACGAACAACGGACAAACTCTTCCCATTGAACCCTGTCCTTTCCGCCCATGCATCGGCAGTGATGTCGGAGAATAGCGGAGTACTGCCAAGGTACTCGCCGCGGTCGTTGTAATCGTTATGCAAACCCGGCGCAAGCAGAGAGCGTCCATCCCAATCCTCCACGGAAGGGAGGGAGTAATATACATAGCTGATTTTGAAGCCGCTTCTTACGGAGAAAAATTGCCCCGCCCCCCTACCCTCGTCGAGATGCGGTGTAAAGGGTCCGTAAAATGCATCCGGCCCTTCATCCAGATAATCCGAAGGGCCCCACGCAACCCCTGACCCCCCCCACCTGTCGCTCAATAGTGAAAGGGCATTCTGTGACTGATGAGGCCAAAGGTTCATCGATTGGGTCCTCCGGGGCGCGTCCCGCCCCGGATGCCGCACAACCACCGGAAGGCCACCATCATGATCGATCGCATAGGTATGGCAAGCCATCCCAAGGTTCCGTAACTGGACCACATTCTTTGCCTGGTTGGCCGAGTGACGGGCGGCGGAGACCACCGGAATCAAAATGGCAGCCAAAATCCCGATTATC
>PXDC01000103.1 GCA_003565135.1 Verrucomicrobiota bacterium | reverse complement strand
GTATCCAGTTTGAACCGGTCTTATTCGCGCCGGGATTTTATCAAGACCTCGGCCGCGGCCGGTGTTCTGGCCGCCGCGCATTCGATCCCCGCCTACGCGGCCGGGAGCGACGATACTATCAAGATCGGAATCGTCGGATGTGGCGACCGCGGTACCGGAGCGTTGAGGAATGCTTTCGATTGTACCGAAGGGAGCCGTGCTCGACTGGTGGCGGTCGCGGACGTTTTTCAGGACAAGATAGACCGCTGCCTGGCGGGAGTGAGGAACTCGCATCCGAATCATGTCGCGGTTCCCGACGAGCAGGTCTTCGTGGGGTTCGACGCTTATAAGCACCTGCTTGAAACCGATATCGATATCGTGTTTTTGACGACCCCCACCCATTTTCGTCCCAGGGAACTTCGCGCGGCCATCGAGGCGGGCAAACACGTTTTCGCCGAAAAGCCGTTCGGCGTCGATCCGGTCGGCACCCGCACCATTTTCGAAACCGCCGATCTCGCGGATGAGAAAGGGTTGTCGATCGTCGTCGGTACCCAGCAGCGCTATCAGCCGCATTATCAGGAGATCATCGAGCATATTCGCAACGGACGGATCGGCGACGTCGTAGGCGCCCAGGTCTATTGGCTTTGGGGTTACCAGGACTGGCATCTGAATCCGCGCCAGCCTGGGTGGTCGGACATGGAGTGGCAGCTGCGCAATTGGCCGTATTTCGTTTGGCTGTCGGGAGACCACGTCGTCGAGCAGCATTTTCACAATGTCGATGTCATGAACTGGGCCATGGGCGGACCGCCGACTCAAGTGATTGGAATGGGCGGACGTCAGGCGCGAACGGAAGAAAAGTACGGGAACATTTGGGACCATTTTGCCGTCGAGTTCGAGTATCCCGGCGGAGTTCGGACCCTCGGCATGGCGAGTCAGATCAACGGCACGACCTCGCGGATCGGCGAGCGCATCGTCGGTACCAAAGGCACCACCTGGACCACCCGGGACGAGGGGCGTATACACGGTGAGAATCCGTGGCAATTCGAGAGGCGAGTGGTGAGCGGTCTGGAGGAAGAGCATGCGAAACTGATTCGCAGCATCCTTGACGGCGAACCGATCAACGAGGCGAGGCGGGCCGCGGAGACGAATTTAACCGTGCTCATGGCCCGCATGAGCGCCTATACCGGACGCGCGATCTCTTACAATTGGGTGCGCAACGCTTCGAGACTCGATATGTCATTGGATCGCTACGAATTGGGCGATATGCCGGTGCATCCGGTCGCGGTCCCCGGCCAGGTGGAAATGGTCTGAGTGATAGAGAGAAGCGGCGGAGGCGCCGCTTCTCCCTGAGAACGTGGGCAACTCTGCCCGCCTCAATGGATCACAAAACCCGGGTCTGCACCTTGAGCCGCCTCCCTTTTTCTCAGGGCGTTCCGGCGGTCGAGTTCCGCGCGGTAGCACTTCAATCCCAGCGCCGTGAGTTCGGCCGGGTTGATGGTGGCCAATGTTCTGTCGGCCATCGCGGCATACTCGTTTGCCACGCAGGTTTCTGAGGACGGATCCTCAACGAATCGTTTCCAAAATTTCATAAAACTCCTTGGTTCCTGTCATGAGATCTGCCCGCTGCTCCGAAAGGAGAGCGGGAACGGAAAACTCACGACGGGAAGGGAGGAGCTCGGGAATGGTGGCAATATTGCTCGGCCGCATCCTTAACCGGATCTTTTCCGGCCGGGGGGATGCGGACGCCGGGTGCGACCGGCCGTTGATGGGATTGGAACCAGGCGATTGCCGCTTGGGCCGTCGGCGGCTTGTCTTTGCCGGTGCGAAGGCCTTCGCAGGGGTCTTCAACAAAGATTGGGATCAGCGTTCCGGTGGGAGCGTTCGCGGAGGCCGACTCTGCGGCCAAGGGGTGCGAAGCGTCGGTCCCGGCCAACGCCAAAGCGGGCTGGCTTCCTCCCGAAACCAGCAAGCCGAGCAGAAACGGAAAGATGTAACGGAATGCTGACAACACGACCATGATCGGCCGATGCCGACCCTTTGTCAATTTCGGTGATGACAGCAGGGCTTTGGCGCCTGAACGCCCGTGCCCATGGTATTCCGTTCGGTTTAGGGGACTCCGGTTGCGGGCAGGTCGATGGGATCAGCGGTCGCTCCGGGGGCCGGTTCGATTTTCAGCAGGCGCGCGACGGTGGGGTGGAGTTGCAGGGAGTGGACCGGACCGAGATTCACACCGCCCAACGGCTCCGGGTGACGTTGAAAAAAGGCGACCGTTTTCATGTTCGGATCTTCGCGCGGATCGTACCCGTGCATGCCGAGAGGCCCGCCCGCTTCGGCGGCGTCCATGGTCAATTCCTCCGGGGTGCGGCTGAAGCTGTAGCCGGGTGCGAGCACCAGCACCAGGTCGCCGGTGCGGGAGGGGTGGTCGTAGGCCCATTCCGCGGGCAGGGTGTCGCGGCGGTAAACCCGGGCGAAGGGAAACGCCTCGATGCGATCCATGAGCGCGGCGGCCAGGGATTCCTGTTCCTCGACTGGCATTTCGGGGCTCCGATACAGGTGGGCGACGTTTCCTCCGAACATCAGCAATCCTTCGTTCGCCTCTTCGACGCCGGCCAGACGGTCCGGGTGGACGAGGGTGTGCACGGGGCTCATGCCGTGGTCGGAGGTGACGATGAAATAAAAGCGGTCTTGCGGCTGCATGCGTTGGTTCCACGCCTCCACCAGCCTTTCGTAGTGCCGGTCGAGGAGGGCATCGATTTCCTCCACTGTCTCGATGACCGCATCCGAATCGGACCCGTGGCGGTGGCCGGGAGCATCGGGTCCCACAGCGTACCCCATGGTGAGCCGGAACGGCTTGTTGGCGCGGTCATCGATCCAGTAGTCGAAGGCCCGCGCCAGGCGTGCCGCGTTATCGAGGTCACGGCGGTATTCGGGGTCGAAGATCTCGGCGGCGTTCGGACCGGTTTGATCGTGAGCCAACACCCAATCCAGGGAAATTACCCGC
>PXDC01000210.1 GCA_003565135.1 Verrucomicrobiota bacterium | reverse complement strand
CCGGCGTCTGCCGGTGACAAAGGAGAAAACTCCGGCCCGGCCGGCGGACACGCGGTCCCCGCCAACCTCCGGGTCGACTACGAGCGCGAACCGGACAACGTGCCGCCCGGCTCCGGCAGGAGCGTTCCCCGTTTTTCCTGGGAGGTCGAAGGACCGCGGGGCGTCGCCCAATCGGGCTTCCGGATCGTCGCCGCAAAGGCCCCCGAGGCACTCGACACCGACGAGGCCCGGGTCTGGGACAGCGGCCGGGTGGCGTCGTCCGGGTCGATCCACCTCCCCTGGGAGGGAAAACCGCTCGAACCGGATACCGGTTATTATTGGAAAGTGCGGCTCTGGGATGACAACGGCCACGCCGGCCCCTGGAGCGAGCCGGCGCACTTTGTAACGGCGCTTCCCCGCACCGGAACCCACTGGACCGGGTCCTGGATCGGCCCGGAGTACGGCGACACCGAACGACCGTCCACGGAAGCCGTCCCGCGCGCGGCCGCCCTCGCCCGCCCGGGTCCGCTCCTCCGACGGGATTTCCGGCTCGATCACGAGATCGTCCGCGCCCGGCTGCACGTGAGTGGACTCGGCTACTACGAGGTTTCCATCAACGGGCAACGGGTCGGCGACCGCGTGCTCGAACCCGCGATCTCCAATTATAAGAAAACCGTTCCGTACTCCACGTACGACGTGACCGATCTTCTCTGGCCGGGCGACAACGCCATCGGCGCCGCGCTCGGACGCGGATGGTTCGGGCTGCCGACCGAAAACGTCTGGCTCTGGCACAAGGCGCCGTGGTGGAGCGATCCTCAACTGCTCGTCCAGCTCAACGTCACCTATGCGGACGGAACCGTCGCTTCGGTCGTCACCGATCGGAACTGGATGATGACCGACGGGCCGACGCGATTTGACAGCGTGTATGCCGGCGAGACGTACGACGCCCGGAAGGAAAAACCGGGCTGGAACCGACCCGGTTACGACGATTCCGGCTGGCAGCCGGCAACCAGGGTCGATCCGCCCGGCGGAACCCTGACGCCGCAACGCGTCCAGCCGATCCGGATCGCGGCCACGCTCGATGCCGTCAAAATGACCGAACCCGCAGACGGCGTATACGTCTTCGACATCGGACAGATCGTCGCCGGGTGGGCCGAGCTCACGGTCGAGGGACCGGCCGGAACCGTCGTCACCCTGATTCTCGGTGAGAAACTCCACGACGACGGAACGGTCAACATCGACACCGGCCACATGGCCGATCCTATCCAGACCGACCACTACATCCTGAAGGGCGAAGGGACCGAAACCTGGGCGCCCCGCTTCAGTTACAAGGGCTTCCGGTACGTGCAGGTCGAAGGGTACCCCGGAACGCCCTCCCTCGACGCGATCCGCGCAACGTTCCTTCACACCCGCTTCGACACGGACCATCACAGCGACTTCGCCTGCTCCAACGAACTCCTCAACCGCATTCACCGGAACACACTGTGGGCGTTCCGCAACAATCACCACGGCCTGCCGACCGACACGCCGATGCTGGAAAAGAACGGATGGACCGGCGACGCCCAACTGACCGCGGAGACCGGGATCTACAACTACGACATGGCGCGGTTCTACACGAAGTGGCTGCGCGACTTCGCGGACTCCCAGCTCGAAAGCGGCGAACTCCCGACCATCGTTCCCACCAGCGGCTGGAGCTACGAAGGCTCGGAGGGATGGACCGCCGTTCAGGGTCCGACACCCGGCTGGGATGCCGCCTACATGCTCATTCCGTGGTGGATGTACGAGTACTACGGCGACGAGCGCATCCTGGAGACCCATTACGAGGGAATGAAACAGTACGTCGATTGGCTCCGGGGCTACGCCGACGGCCACATCGTGCCTGTCGGACTGGGCGACTGGGGCGGCGCCCCGCTGACCGAAGCCAAACGTGAGACGGCGATCACGTCGACTGCCTACTATTACCGGTTCGTCCGGGTGCTGGCCGACACCGCGAAAGTCCTGGGCAAAAGCGACGAGGCCGCCGAAAGCACGGCGCGGGCCGACCGTATCCGCGACGCCTTCAATGAAGCCTTCCTCGACACGGAGCGGGGCACCTACCGGACCGGCGAACACGGCGAATACCTCCAGACGTCCAACGTCTTCCCGCTGGCGTTTGGTATGGTCCCGAAAGCATACGTCGATCCGGTCGTCGACAACCTGGTCCGCGACATCATGGAAACCCACGGCGGCCGCCTGAACACCGCCACGCTCGGAACGAAGTACCTGCTTCCGGTTCTCTCCGAATACGGACACCACGACGTCGCCTACCAGGTGGCGACGCGGACCGATTTCCCGAGCTGGGGACACTGGATCGTCAACGGACGGACCTCGCTGCCCGAGTTCTGGCACCTCGATTCCCGCTCTTGGAACCACCACTTCCTCGGCACGATCGACGAATGGTTTTACAAATACCTCGCAGGCATCCGGGTCGGCGAACCGGGCTTCCGCCAGATCGAAATCGCGCCGCAACCCGCGCCCGGACTCGACTGGGTCCGCGCCCGGGTCGACACGGTCGTGGGGACGGTCGAGTCCCGATGGGAATACATCGGGGAACCGAAGGGCGATCGGGAGAACCCGGGCATCCGGTTGCAAGTCACCGTCCCGGGAAACGCCACCGCAACCGTCCGCATCCCGGCGCCCGGCCCCGGCGACCTGCGGGCCCGCGAGGGCGAAACCGGGATCTGGCGCGACGGCGAACCGTCGCCCGCCCTCCCTCCCGGCATCCAGAAAGTCTATCGAGAAGACAACCAGCTCGTCGCCGAAATCACCGCCGGACGGTACGCGTTTGAAGTCGAGTTTTAGAATCCCCCCGGCCGGTATCCTCACCCTCCGGGTAATGAAAGCCGAACGCCTCGGCATGCTTCTCGATGATCCCGTCTGGGACGAGGCCCTCGCCCGCAGGGCCTCCCTGGAACTCTTCGAGCAAATCCTCCGTTACATCGCCTCTGCCGCCGACCTTGACAAACCGGCTTT
>PXDC01000095.1 GCA_003565135.1 Verrucomicrobiota bacterium | reverse complement strand
GCGCTGGGGATCGAAGCGGGCGATACGCGCCAGGCCGCTGTCGACGACGATGCGGATGCCGTCGATGGTCAGCGAAGTTTCCGCAACGTTGGTGGCTCCGACGATTTTTCCGCGGTCGCAGGGAGCGAGGGCGGCGTCCTGGGCCTGCGGAGAAAGCTCCCCGTGCAACGGGAGCTTGGCAAATGGACGCAGGGCGGGATAGGCCTCCAGGGCGTCGAGCGTGCGCTGGATCTCGTAGGCGCCGGGCATGAATACAAGGGCATCGCCCTTCGCGCCCGACGAGACGAGCCGGTCCAGTTCCCTTGCCGCGAGTTCCCAGACTGGGGGCGGGCGCCGCTTCAGGGAACGGGGGAGAAACTCGGTGTCCACCGGGAAAGTCCGCCCCTCGGAACGCAGGGTCCGGCATGGGTGCAGGTAGGATTCCAGCGCGGTGCGGTCGAGGGTTGCGGACATGACGACCAGCTTGAGGTCGGGACGCCCTTCCTCCTGGACCTGGAGGGCCCGCGCCAGGGTGATGTCGCCGTAAAGATGGCGCTCATGAAACTCGTCGAAAAGGATCGCCGCCACCCCCGGCAGCTGCGGGTTGTCCATGATTTGGCGCAGGAGAATGCCTTCGGTGACGAAACGGATGCGGGTATGAGGCGAAACCATGCGGTCGAAGCGGATCTGGTACCCGACTTCCTCGCCCGGACTCCCGCTCCGTTCCCGGGCCACCCGCTTGGCCAGCATGCGCGCCGCGAGCCGCCTGGGCTGCAGGATCACGACTTCTCCCGTCTTACAAAACCCCTCTTCCAGGAGAATCTGCGGCACTTGGGTCGATTTGCCCGATCCTGTGGGCGCCTCCAGGATAAGCCGGTTACCATCCCGCAACGCTCCGGTGATGGCTTTACGCAACCCGCGAACCGGCAGATCGGAGCCCGACATGGACGGAGAGGTCAATCGTCGTCTTCGTCGTCCTCTTCCTCTTCTTCCGGTGGAGGCGGAGTGTGGGTGACCGTGAAGGTCCCGTGGAGTTCTCGCGGAGGATTGGTGAAGGCGGTGCCGGTGAAGGTGCCGGAGGATTCGTCGGTGTAGTCCAGAAGCAGGAACCAGTCCGTCGGGAAGAAGGTCTGCGGATCGAAAACGAGCACTATTACGTTAAGGTACGGCCTGTTGTTGATCGGATCGTTGATAAGCTCTCCGGTGATGTCTCCGAAAACCTGTCCGCTCAGTTCAGACGGTTCTCCCGGGTTGTCGACGTAGGTGCCGGAAAAAAAGGAAGCGTCTTCGAACGATTCCTCGGGGAAGGTGACGATTGTGGTTTGTGCGGGATCGAAATTCTCCAACCTGAATTCGAAGGTCCGGCTGTTCAACACCGTGAAAGCGGTGGAAGGGTACCGCACCCTGGCGACCCGAAAGAATTGTTTCGGGACATTAAAGGTGACTTGCTGCGGGATATCCACGTTTTCGGAGGTTTCCTCGATGGGTAGAATCCGGCCCAGGTTTTCCCAGCTTTCCAGGTCACGGGACGCGAAGACCGGATAATCGTTGAACCGTTCCTGTTCGAAGTGGAGGGTGAACTGAGAGCCTGTCCGGCTGATCTCGGTGCGAAGCCCAAGGACTTCGGCGAAATCGAAAATACCGGCGTCGAAGGCTTCCGCTTCGGCCCCGTTGCGCACGATGGAAACGGTTTGGATGACGATATCATCCACCGGTCGATCGGGCGGAATGTCGGGGGAGTCGTCGCCGTTCTCGAGGTCGCTTCCGGTCTGCGTGGCGCCGATCTTTTCCACCACCGTCATGTCGCGCACCACTCGGCCGAATACCGTGTGATCGCCGTCGAGATGCGGCGTTGCGTCCAGGGTTATGAAGAACTGGCTGCCGTTGGTGTTGCGGCCCGCATTCGCCATCGAGAGGATTCCCGCTTCGGAATGTCGCAATTCGGGCCGGATTTCATCCGGGAAATTATAGCCGGGGCCGCCGCCTCCGGTACCGAGAGGGTCGCCCGCCTGGATGACGAATTCCTCGACGACCCGGTGGAAAATGACGCCGTCGTAAAGCGGGGCGTCCGCACGGACCTCGCCGGTGGCGGGATCGATCCAGCGCCCGGTCCCTTCCGCCAGGCCCACGAAATTGGCCACGGTCATGGGAGTTTCTTCGAAGAAGAGTTCACAGACGAACTCGCCGGTGGCGTCCTCGCCCTCCTCGCCGGTGAATTCGATCTCAAACACCGCGAAAAGGCCCGGACCGAGGTCGTCGTACGGCCCGTTGTTGCCGGCGGCGGCGAACGGCGCGTGGGCTAGAAGGAGGAAAATCGCGGCGAAACGGAGCGTTGGATGGATCGTGCGCATGAGTTGAAATAAGACTATGGGCAGGTTGGGTGATCTGCACCGGGATTGCACGGAAAATCTCAGCTCCCCGGTTTGACTGCGGGGGTGGCTTTGAGGTGATAGGGCAGGGCATCCGGAGCATAAGTGGGGAAATTGAGGTTCACCAGCGAGAAAAGAGGCACGGGAAACTCGGCGGTGCCGTCGCTGCGGTCGACCAGGACCGCCAGCGCCTGGGGCGCTCCGCCCTCGGCCGCGGCGATGTCGAGCGCCTCCCGGGCACGGCCCCCGCGGGTAATGACGTCCTCGACCACCAGGATGCGCTCGCCCGGTTCGATTTTGAAGCCGCGGCGCAGGGCCAGCCGGTCGTTTTCCTTTTCGACGAAAATGAACCGGCTGCCGCTCTGCCGGGCCACCTCCTGGCCGATCACCAAACCGCCCATGGCGGGGGCCAGGACGGTGTCAAAGCGGGTGTCCCCGAGTTTTCGCAGGAGAAGTTCCGCCAGCCGCGTCACATGCCGCAGGTATTGGCAGACCTGGGCGCATTGGAAGAAGTATTCGCTGTGCCGGCCGGAGCGAAGGAGGAAATGGCCCTGGAGCAGGGCGCCGCTGCGGCGGAAAATATCGAGGACTTCATCGCTTTGGTTCATGGTTGCCGGCATGATGAAACAATGCGCCTGAAAAACAAAATCAATTTTGCCAATTTCCG
>PXDC01000428.1 GCA_003565135.1 Verrucomicrobiota bacterium | reverse complement strand
AGCTCGCGGAGCCGGTCGCTGTTCCGCCGGAAGACCTGTTCCTGCAGTTTCTGTGTTTGGTTGAAGAACGTTTCGGAGAGTCGGGTCATGGGAGAATTGACGGGTTGGAGGAATTTAACGGAAGCGGAACGGAAAGCGGGGATTGTGCACGGGATCGCCGGGGATTTCCAATGCAAAAAAGCCGGAAACCGGCCGGTTTTCGGATTGCCTGGGAGGGTGGCCGCTTTTCTTATGGGTTCGGGCTTCGCTCCCTGCGCCCCGGGGCGGCGGTGTCGGCCCACGGAACCTCGACTCAGGATATCGGCATGACTGTCTTAGCAAAAATCCAACGGGCCGGAAAGGCCGGCGACCTTCTCGAATCCACGGTGACGCATCTCACGGAATGGCTCGAAGGCGGCTTCCTGCCGGCCTGGGCCCGCGGCAGTATCGAAGAACTGGTGGACGGCGGGCAGTGGGCCGAACTCAACGACCGGTTCTACCAGTACATGGCATTCGGGACCGGCGGGATGCGGGGGCGGACGATCGGCCGCGTGACGACCGGGGCGGAAAAGGGAAAACCCTCGGACCAGGGTACACCGGAACACGCCGCCGTGGGGGCCAACGTCCTGAATGACTTCAACGTCATCCGGGGGACCATCGGCCTTTACCGCTACACCGAGGCGTTTCTCGCCCGGGGAGAACGCTTCGATATTCCGAAACTGGTCATCGCCCACGACGTGCGCCATTTTTCCCGCCATTTCTGCGAACTGGCCGCCTCCACCTGGGCGCGTCTCGGGGGCCGGGCTTTTATTTTTGACGGACCCCGCTCCACACCGCAGCTGAGCTTTTCCGTCCGGCACCTGGGAGCCACGGCGGGCATCGTGATCACGGCCAGCCACAATCCCCCCCACGACAACGGATACAAGGTCTATTTCGAGGACGGGGGGCAGGTGGTGGAGCCGCACGCCGGGGGAATTGTCGACGCGGTGAACGGGGTGAAACTGCAGGAACTGCCGGCGTTCCTGGAAAAGCAGGACGCCGGGGTGGTGACGCTGCCCGAGTCGGTCGACAACGCCTACCGCGAATCGGTCGCCCGCACCGTTCTCGACCCGGATCTCCTCTACCGCAGCGATCTCAAGGTGGTCTTCAGTCCCATTCACGGAACCGCCGCCGTCGCCACAATTCCCCTGCTGGAGCGGTTCAATATCGACTACTCGACCGTAGCCGAGCAAATGGAACCCGACCCCGGCTTCCCCACCGTCGAATCGCCGAACCCGGAAAACGCCGAGGCGCTTTCGATGGCGATCGCCAAAGCGGAAAAGGAGGGCGCGGACATCGTGGTCGCCACCGACCCGGATTGCGACCGCATGGGTGTGGCGGTGCGCGGGCCGGACGGGGAGATGGCGTTGCTGACCGGGAACCAGATCGGCGCGTTGCTGGCCGAGTACCGGATCGGCCGCTACAAGGAATTGGGCGTGCTGCCGAAGGGGGGTAGCGACCGGGCGGCCCTGATCAAGACGTTTGTCACCACCCCGATGCAAGGGGCCATCGCGCGAACCCACGGGTTGAAGGTCATCGATACGCTCACCGGGTTCAAATGGATCGGCGACAAGATCAACGGCTACGAGAAAACACTCAAGCAGCGGCTGCTGGAGACCGAGCAACTGGCGATCGATTACGACGCCACCCCGTTCCGCAAACGCGCGGAACTGCTCATGGAGTACAGCACCTTCTACGTGTTCGGCGGTGAGGAGAGCTACGGTTACCTCGCCGGTGACGAGGTTCGGGACAAGGACGGCAACTCCGCGGTGGTCATGTTCTGTGAATTGGCCGCCTTCGCCCGGGCGGAGGGGAAAACGCTCACCGGCATGCTGGACGATCTCTACCGGAAGTACGGCTACTTTTACGAAGCGCTCGGTCAGATCTATTACGAGGGTGCCGCAGGTTCGAAAAAGATCAACCGTATCCTGGAGTCCTACCGCTCCGGGCCCCCGGCGGAAATGAACGGGGTCGCGGTGAAGGAGGTGACGGATTTCGGTCGGGACGAGATTCACGATGCGGACGGGGCGCCCATACCGGCGCAGAATTTCTACTTCCTGGAACGGGCCGACGGTTACTCCTACGCGGTGCGGGGCAGCGGTACCGAACCGAAGATCAAGTTTTATTTCTTCGCCCATGACAAGGTGGGGCCGGAGGACGACCTCGACGCGGTCAAGGCGGGAACGGTGGAAAAGGTCGAGGCCCTGAGGGAGGCGGTGGAGGCGGACGCCGCCCGGCGAGCCGGTTAGGACCGGCGGGAGGGAACGGTTTATGGCGGACGACGGGTTGAGGCAACGTTTCGAGGCCGCGGGACAGGGGCAGGTATTTCGCTTTTGGGACGATCTGTCGCCGGCGGAACGGGAAAACCTGCTGGACCAGGCCAGGGAGATCGATCTGGAGGAACTCCGGCGATTGCTCGGGGAGACCGGCGGGGAGAGCTCCCGGGCGGAGATCGAACCCGCGCCGTGCCTGCCGCTGCCGGAGGACCGGTACCGCGACGCGGCGTGGCGGCGCGCACGGGAACGCGGGGAATCCTGGCTGCGGGCCGGAAAGGTGGCCGCGTTCACGGTGGCCGGCGGCCAGGGGACCCGGTTGGGTTTCGAGGGCCCGAAGGGCACGTTCCCCGTGACCCCGGTGCGCGGGAAATCGCTGTTCCAGGTCTTCGCCGAAAAGATCCGTGCCGCCGAACGCACTTATGGCGCGGCGGTGCCCTGGTTGATCATGACCAGTCACGCCAATCACGGGGAGACGATCGCCTTCTTCGAGCGGAACGGGTATTTCGGGTTGTCGCCCGAGGCGGTCTCCTTCTTCCGCCAGGGGCGGATGCCGGCGGTCGATTTCGACGGCAGGATTATGCTGGAAACAAAGGCGTCCATCGCCATGAGCCCCGATGGACACGGGGGCTCTCTCCGCGCGCTGGCGCGGAGCGGCATGCTGGAAACCCTGCGTGCCCGCGGTATCGAGACCATCAGTTATTTCCAGGTCGACAATCCCCTGGT
>PXDC01000262.1 GCA_003565135.1 Verrucomicrobiota bacterium | reverse complement strand
TGCAACGAGGCTTCCACCAGGTCGAATACCCTGCGGTTGGCGTTGACGAGTTGGCCGCGGATGTCGGTCGATCGATCTTCCTCGTCCGGATCGGCCGGGTTTTCGATGCGATCCCAGTGCCGCAGCACGGATTCGGAATCGAGAAGGCGCAGGGCCTCCGCCAGGAGGATGGGGCTCCGCGGGGGTTCCGGCGTAACCGACGGTGCGGGCGGTATCCAGGGAGAGCGGTTGCCGTCGTGCACCCACCACCCGCACAGGAGAAGGCCGATGAGAGCCGCCGTGGTGAAATAGGCGATCGGGAGACGGAGCTTCGCGGGCATGCGGGAACAAAAAAAATGAATCGGCGTCCGGGTAGGATGCCAAGACATCCGGGCGGCCTTGGCAAGAATTGTCCGCGGCGCGGGTGCTCGATTCGGTTTTCCCGTGTCCGGGAGCGGACGTGCCGGGGGAGGCCGTTTCCGATTACGGAATCGTCGCTTTCACGTCGATGCTGACGGCCAGCAAAGGGTCGACCGTCATGATCAGCAGCGCGCGGATTTCCTCCAGTTCCCAGTCGCGGTGGTCGATGGTGGTTTCGGCGCGTATGCGGACGTCATCGCCGGTGCGTTCGATGGATACGGGGAATTCCAGTTCCCGTTCGGTGCCGTGCAGGGTGAGGCGGCCGACCGCGACGGGACCGTCGTCGGTCGCTTCGATGGTCGTCAACGCGAACTCGGCCACGGGGAAGGACTCGTACTCGAGCCAGTCCCGCATCTCGCGGTCGCGGCGGGTCCGGCCTGTCTCGACGTCGGCGAAATCGAAGGTCAGCTTTGCCGAGATAATGGCCTCCCGTTCGATATCCCACCGCAGGTCCAGTTCGTAATCCGTCACCACGGCGTCAAAACGGTGGCCGGTCGCCTTGACGTGGGCGACGATACTCGAGGCATCCCGGTCGATTTCCAGCGCGACCGCTTCCCCGGCCGGGGCCGATACCGCGGCTGCGGCGGTGGCAGAGAGTATCCAAAGCAATAAGTTTTTGTAGAGCATATTCAGTCTTATGCTATATTAGTTGATTTAATTTGACAAATCAAATTAGTAATGCAGCTTTTTTAAAAACGCGCGCTCCCGCGCCTTTTGGATGACCCTGAACAGAAGGAGAACGCCCATGAAGACTCCGAGCCTTGTTCCCCGTCCGCACCGGAACCCGGGAGGAATCGACGGAACCCGCTTTTCTTTTCGCCGTTCCCGGGAATCCCCGGGAATCCGCCCCTCTCCGCCGGCCCCGGGTCGGCGATGGGGGCGAATCGTTTTGCCGGTACTGGCTGTGGCGGCAACGGTTTTTTTCGCCGGACGCGCCGAGGCCGCCTTCCATTTATGGGAGATCAGGCAGATTTATTCCAACGCCGACGGCTCCGTTCAGTACATCAAGCTGTTCAACCCTTCCGGAGGTGAGGAGTTTGTTCAGGGCCGGACGATCCACACGTACCGTGACGGAGGACAGGATCGGAAAAGCTACACCTTTCCGTCGAATCTGAATACGGGCGGCGAGTCGACGGCGGGGCGGTACATGCTTCTTGCCACCGGACCGATCGAGGGCGTGGAGCCGGATTTTGTCATTCCGGCAAATTTTATCCCGGTCGAGTTCGACGAGACGGGTACCTTCGACATGGAGGACATGGCGTGGGCGTCACCGTTCAATATTTTGACCTACGACTCCATTCCGGTCGACGGTTTCCGGTCCCTGGATCAGCACGGAGATGTTGTGGAACCGGCGACGGTCCGGAATTTCGCCAACGACACCGCCGAACTCAGTCCGCCGGCCGGGCCGGGTGCTCCGGAGGTGTTGGCCGTCGCCTTCCGCAACGGCGCCTTCGAAATGTCCTTCTTCACCGAATCCGGGCATACTTACACGGTGGAATTTACCGACTCGCTTGAGGTCGATGACTGGGAAATACGGGCAACGTTCGAGGGCAACGGAGAGATTGTCGATTTCACGGACGACGATCCCGGGGTTCCGCAACGGTTTTATCGGGTGACCGTGGATTGATTTTCCGGTTTCGAATCGAATCCCCTCGCAGGCAATGGGCCGCTCGAAACGGATCGCTGATGTTGGACAAATGCCCCGGCTCCGGCAGGGCTGGACAGCGGTTTTGGCGGCCGGCGCCTTTCTGTTCGGGGGAGTGGTTCCCGCCGACGGTCAACCGGGTGACGAGGAGGTCGATTTTCACCGTGCGCCCGAAGCGTGGGCCATGAAATACTTTGCGTCCGCCCTGCTGTTCACCGGCTACGGGGCGCCGCGGGCCATGGAGCCCTGGGAGACGAATCTGGCCCTGGAAGTGGTGCACATTCCCAGTCTCGACGAGGACGAGCGGCGGGTGGGTTTCGGCGGCAGTAAGCCCGAGGACCTGAACAAAGCGCCCGCGGTCATCCGTCCCCGGCTCACGCTCGGCCTGCCGGCGGACTTTTCGCTGACCTTGAGCTTCGCGCCTCCGGTGGAGGTTTTCGACGACGTCCGGGCCGCGTTGTACGCGGCTTCCCTGAATCGTCCGCTTTGGGAAACGGACGCCTTCCGGGTCGGAGCCCGGGTGTTCGGCCAGTATTCCCGGATACGCGGATCGTTCACCTGCCCGGCGGATCATTGGGACGAGCCGGAATACGCGCCCTTTTGTTCCGGCCGTTCGAACGACACGATGCGTGCGATCGTGTCCGGTGCGGAGTTGAGCGCGTCTTACCGCCTCGACGGCATACCCGGAATCCGCACCGACCTGATCGTCTTTACCGGAATTTCGGGCCAGTACATGGATCTGGACTTCGAGGTGGATGCACCGAGGGCCGATGGCAGGCGCGACAATCGACACCTCTATACCGACGGTTACACCTGGGCGGCGACCGCTGGACTGAGTTATCCCATTACCGATCGCGTGGAACTCTCGGGGAAACTGTTTTATACGCCGCTTTCGGTACAGCGGCCCCCGGGGGAGCGTGACCCCGAAACGCTACTCAACAGTCGCGTCCAGGTGACATACCGTTTCTGAGTCCGTCGGCT
>PXDC01000327.1 GCA_003565135.1 Verrucomicrobiota bacterium | reverse complement strand
ATAAGATGTTTAATATTGCAGGAAGGTACCTTCTTTCTCTTAAGCTCGCTGCACCAACAACTACAACTGATGCTATGCAAACGGCTAAACCTATCGGGTGTATCCAATAGAGATACCCAGCTAAAAAGGAGTGCGGAACAATGGTCCATGATTTTTCCGGCTGCCAAAATAACAAGGCAAGAATTGCCAGTAAAAAAACAAAAACAAATGCTGTAGTCGCAAACACATAACCTGACATGGTAATCCAGGCAGGATATATTGCAGAAATAAGTAATGCAACTAATAGTTTTTCCTTTTTATATTCCGGAACAAGGGCCTTCAAAATACGAGCAAGCATGAAAAATGACAGTGCCCATATAAAAGCATTTAAAACCATTACTGCCTGCCAGATTTGTGATGGCTCCGAAAATATAAGGAATAATGGCGCTAAGAAAAACGAGTAACCTGCATGATAACTGTTAGCTCCGTCAATGATATGGCCGGAGATCAAGGCTGCGTTTACCAGATAGCCAATCTCATCATTTAGAACTGTCGGGCCGGTGTATGGCTTGTTGACTATCCAGTATATTAAAAATACACAAATGGAGATAACCCACTCGGGCGAATTGAGCAATTTTATTTTCAGGTAATCAAGCAATTGATTATGCCCCTTTGATGCCATTGAGAATGAACTCATAGGCTAAACTTCATTATAAATGAAAACTATAATTTAAATATAGTTTTCTTTTGTCTCATAAAATAACTAAATATCGGTATTTTTACTTATTAACCTCGGGATGTTACCTATAACTCTGTGTACTGAAAACAAGGTAACCCCTACCATCTTCATCTAATTGACTAAAATGTAAAATGTATCTTTCAGATAAATACTTTTCCGTTTGGGGAAAGTGGTTTATTGTATGGTGGGTAAAAGTTAGTATGAGATAGTCGTGAGCTTCAATATCTCTGAGACTATCGGTGCTCATAAAAGGAGGTTCATAACCCTCGCCACTTTCTAGCCAACCCTCTTCAGTACGCCGTATAATATTATAAACACGAACCTGATCACTGAAACGTTTAAAATAATAATCAAGGACATGTGGTTTACGCCAAGCTGTTTCGATAACTATGTACTCGTGTTCTGTGTCACGGTGGATCTGCTGAACGATTTGATTCGCAATGCCGCGCCAGTTTTCTTTCTCATAAGTCGCTGCTGCATACCCGCCTGGTAAAGTAAATAAAGTCGTAACGATAATAGCATACAGCAGTGAATATCGAATATAATGGCGGCGCAAAGAAAAACACTGCAAAGATTTAATAAACCGATCAAACAAACAAACTCCTTGTTCCAAGGTAATAGCAAGGAGAACTATTAATGGTGGTGTGCAAAATACCAGGTATCTCATATGTAATTTATCAAGTTGCCCTACTGAAAACAAAAAATAGACCAACAAGCAGGGAAGAAATGTCCATAAAAATAGATAGAATATATAAATCTTTCTAGGTGAAAAATTGCTATTACTATCCCGCCTGTAAAAACTAATACCATATTTAAACAAAGCATAAACAAGCATTAAAGCTAAAAAAGAATAGAATAATGAGGGCAGGTTGAAATTTGGTTCTACAACATAATCTATGAAAATAGTGATAGGGTTTTTAAAAGGAATAAAATGCTGCCCACCGTTTGTAGCAGCAACGTTATTGCTAAAACTACTGTTGTTAACAAAGTCATTACCAGCAAATAATCGATTTGTTGCGTTAACAAAAATTAAAATAACTCGAGTGAAAATTGACAGGTTCCACAACAAACCCATAATGGTCAATTGTGACATATATATATAAAAAACCTTAATACAATTATCTATTATTTTAGCCTGTCTATTCTGATATAAGAAGTAAAATAAAACAAATAACCCCTGAGCAGCAAGAAAAAAGTAATTGAAAGGAAATGTAAGCATTAAAGCAACATTTGAGAAAGCCAGCAATATAAAGTACTTGTTTAAAAGTAGCTTTTTTAACGAATAATTGTTTTTTAAGCTTTTCAAATATAGCAATAATAGATAAGACGATAGGGTGCATAGAAAAAGTGTTTGACCATAATAACGTGACTCTAATGAATAATATACAGCTATATATGAAAATGTAAAAAGCAGGGTGGTAAAAATAGCAACCCTTCGTCCAAAAATTTTTAATGTGAACAGATAGAGGAAAAGAGTCGCTAAAGTAACATAAATAATTGATAAAGTACGCGTGGCGACCTCAGTATGACCGAATAGCTGCATCCAATTAAACAAAATAAACTCATATAAAGGCATACCTGATGTACGTTGTTGATGGTAATGCAAAACCTCCGCTGCACTATTAAAAAGAATACCTCTCTCGTAAACGGAATAAAGTTCATCTAACCAGTATGAATTCCATCCAGCTAAAAAATATTTCATCATAAAGGATAGAAAAAGCATTAATGATAGCACTTTATGCTCTTGAAAAAACTTTAAAGTGCTAAACAGAAATCTATAAAATGATCTACCTAACCAGGTGATTGCTGCGATAAACGACATTAAATACCCGGTCATTATTTGAAACACTTTCTCGTATTTCAAGAATTAGTTCCTCGCAATCTGTATGTATACTTCTAGCACCTTATATAAGCCTGTTTGAAATTGTTGAAAATGACAGTCTACTAGAAGCATAAATATTTTAATATATACATATTATAACCATTATACCCTCTAATTGATGCTTTCAACTATACTGAGTGCCTTTCTATGTTATAAAAAGAACTCCTGCTTCTTTAGGCAACAGGAGGCAATTTACAGGTATTTAAGACCTTTTCTTCATTAATTAATACCGCTTCTATTATTGTAGCAATATCAAACCACTAAACCGGAAAGATAATAAGTTTCTTCTTCCAGCATCCTATAGTTTACGGATACAATAGTCCCTCCGATTTAATATTCATTAATACTAGGATCGTCGAGATAATACTCAAAGTCTTGTGAAATATTGATTTGTATAACTTTTGATAGACTGCCATCAACGTGAACTTCATTT
>PXDC01000404.1 GCA_003565135.1 Verrucomicrobiota bacterium | reverse complement strand
GTCAGGGATGAAACGGCCTTTGAACGAAGAAACGAGCAAACCCAACGCAATCATGAAGCGGACAATTTCATTTTTATCCCTGCTTTCCGCGGGCCTCGGAACCGTCGTCACCGCGCAGGAGACCCCGCCGCCGGCAGGCAAGGCCTACGTATCCGACCGGGAAATACACCTCTATCTTCCGGCGGAGGAACCGGGGCTGACGCAACCGGTGCTGATTGATCGCGCCACCGGTCTGTACCGCTTCGCCTGGCGGGATGAAAAAAACGTGCTGCAATGGGGCGAAACCCGCTCCACCGGACTGCCCGCCGCCGACAGCGCCAGCCCCGGCCTGTTTCACTCCAAAGGCGAACCCGGTTTCGTGGTGGTGGAACGCGATGCCAACCGCCTGGCCTTCGTCACTCCCTCGACGGATCCCGCCGTCGCCCACCCCTCGCTGGTCGCGTCGCCGGCGCCCGGGCCCGCACGAATCGCGGCCGGTCACTTTTATGACCGCAACGATACCGGGCTCCACGAAGTCGCCCTGCTCAGCGCCTACAACGCCCCGGGTCAAGCTCATCGTCTGGACTTCTTCAGCCTGAACAACGAAAAGCCCCCGGCGCCGATCTTCGATGCCCTCGACGGAGAACCGGTGACCATGGACCATCCGGGCAGCTTTGCACCGCTTCGGCACCCCTCCATGGACACCGACATCCTTCTGCTGACCGGCGACGCCTCCATCGCCGGGCCGATGACCGGCTATTACCTGGACGGAGCCTCGGTCGACATCGCGCTCCAGTATATCGGGTCCTCCGAAACCCGTTTCGAAGTGGCCGACCTTTTCGCCGCGCCGGCCAACCCTTCTCTGCTGATCTGGCGCCGGGGCGAACCGGTCGTGCAGCACGCGGTCATCCAGGAGGGTAACGGATTCGACGGCGCTCCGCTGGAATTAAAATTCGTCGAACAGGAATGCGTGCTGGCTTTTGATATCGGTTCGTTGGTCCTCCTGGAGGACGGCTCAGACCCGGCGCGAATCCTGGTGGTGGAGGATGGCGGCCGGCAGGCCTTCGTTTTGCCGATCTTCGACAGTTGCCCCGGGGACCCGCTGGAAACCATCCCGGCCGGTGAACAGGGCGCGTTCCTCGGCGCCATCCCGGACGGGCAAGGCGGCTTTACCCTGCTCACCGGGGTCCGGGGCGGGGCCAGCAGCGGCTACATGGATTTTCAACGCGAGGGCGACGGTTCCTACACCTTGAGAAGCCAGGGTCTGTTGCCCGAACTCGATGACCGGCTCCGGTTTCCCAACCTGATCGGGTTTGATCAGGATCCTTTTCTCGTCCCCGACGCTTCCGCCTTTGCCTACTACCGTTACCAGGACTGGACCGTTCAGGGAGGCTTCGACGGCAACACGGTGGAAGCGATGGGCCAGGCGTTCCTCGGCGAGACCGAAGGGCTCGGCAATACCTCGACTTCGTCGCTCGGCGCCGTCGCCCCCGGCGTCGGGTTCCTCCTGCCCAACCAGGTCGCGGCCGATATTTCGGTGGCCGCCCTGGCCCCGGCCGGCTCCCACAGCCCGGATTCGGTGTCGGTCTCCCCGGCGCCCGGAACCTATAATCGCAGTATCCGCCTGGACTTTTCCACCGGAATTCCCGACGGCGACGTGTACTTCCGCTTGGATTCCTCGGGATCCTGGAACGCGTACGATTCCAGCGACCGCCCGGCGGTTTTCACCGACACCACGGTGCAGTACTACGCCCGCTCGGCGTCGGATCCGGACCGAATCACCGGGGTCCGGACCGCGAGCTACGCGTTCTCGCAACCCTTTCACCGGTTTGATTCCAACCGCGACGGCGTGCCGGACTTCGTCCGCGACCACTACGGGCTGGATCCGTTCGGGCCGGTCGACAGCAGCGGAAACGGGATCACCGACCTCGAAGCCATCCTGCGGGGCCTCGACCCGCTGGATCCCGACGCCGAGGTCACGGGTCGCCCGATGGATTTCGGACTGGTCTTCGACGCCGAGGTGTATCCCCGTTTTCCGGACCCCAAAGAAAACCCCGGAACCGCCTTCCTCGACGCCGAGTCCGGCGTGACAATCGAAGCCCACCGGCTCACCTCCAATCGCGCGGGCCGCGGGGTGATCGGCAGCGCCACCGGCACTTCGGCCGGAGCCCAGTTGGAGCGACTGGATCCGGCGGGAGGACGCCTCTTCTTCACCGCATCCACTCCCACGGTCTTTCCAACCGATCCCGCGATCGGCGAATTTCAGGGGCATGAGCTCCTCGGTCTGTTTCCCGCCCCGGACCTGACGTTGCCGGCTATCGAATACTCGCCTTCCGGTCAGTCGCTGGCGGAGGAAGTGGAACGCTGGCGCGCGGCCGCCCTGGAAGCGTTGGAAGGACGCGAACGGGTGATGGAACACTGGGAACTGACTCCGGAAAACACGTTCGTGCTCGCGTTGATGGAGCACACCCTGGCCGCTTTACTCGCCGAACGAGACGGAGAGGACCCTGCACCGCACACCCTGGTCCCCCACCGGCACGGCGACACCGATCGCCTCCCGTTCACCCGGGAGAAAATCGAGTCCCTCACCCGACCCCTGCCCGGAGCGCGCGACCTGAACGGGCCGCTCTATGACCTGGTCGCGGGCCGCAACGTCATTGTCGAAACCCTGGAGAAGGCTCAGAGCCCCGAGGCACAGGCCATACAAACGTTGATCTACGACGTGTTCCAAACGCGCACCCTCCACCACGACCCGCAACAAGACAACCTGCCTCGCCCGCTGAACGCCTTTCGCGCGTTTCTCGAAAACGACGGCGACCTGCCCGGGGCCTATGCGGAACTCGGAGAGTTGAGCGCGGCGGAAATCGAGGAAGCGTACCTGGGCGCACTCGCGATCGCCGGAGGTGCCTTCCCCGAACGCAAGCTGGCGGTTCGCATCGTGGAGATCGTGCCGGATACCTTCGACGCCCCCTGCCGCAACGTCATCGACCCCGCCCGGGGAGAAGCGCTGCAACTTCTGAATTCCCGGGGCGAACCCTACCGCTTCCCCTCCGCCCTGC
>PXDC01000488.1 GCA_003565135.1 Verrucomicrobiota bacterium | reverse complement strand
TCTTCGAGTTCGAACCCGCCAGTGGAACCGTCGAATTCGTGCAGGATACGGACAACGCCTTCGGGTACGGCACCTCCACCTACATGATGCGGGCGTTTGAAGCCCAGAATATCAACAACACGTTTTTCTTTCCCAACACGGAGGACGTGGTCACCCTGAGTCTGGATTTTATTCGGCGCCCGACCGACAATGATTTCCGCTGGGTGAATTTCGATATTCGGGTGGGGCAATCGCGGGCGCACGTTCTTTCGCTGCGGGTGACGAACGGCAACATCCGGGGGACCGACCCGGAAACACCGTACGGACCCGAAGATACGCCAATCAGGATCGATGCGGTGGTCAACAACTCAAATCAGGCCATCGAATACACCGGACCCGACGGTGAAACGACGTACTCGCTTCCGTCCGGGCAGGCTTCGGCCTGGGTCGACGGCGAGCAGGCGATCGAAAGCTACAACTTCGCCCGCAACGCGCCGATCGGCGGGACCATGAACAGCGTGCGGATGCTCGCCGACAGCACCACAGTGGCCACGTTCGATTTGACCAACCTGACCGTGTTCCGGGGTGCCGTGGTGGGGGCGCCCATCGCGGCGGTTGCGCCGGCCGGGTTCGACGACTGGCGCGCGAGCCATTTTACCGAGGACGAGCTTGCGGACGAAGGCATCAGCGGACCGGGAGCGGATCCGGCCGGGGACGGCATTGCCAACATCATCAAGTACGCCCTCGGGTTGGATCCCAAGGTTTCGGCCCGTGACCGCCTTCCCTATGAAGAGGTGCGGGAGATCGACGGTGAGCATTATCTCACTCTCGTGGTTACGCGTGCCACGGGTATCGACGATATCGAACTCGGAGTGCGCGCGTCGGGCGACCTGCAGGATTATCCGGACGAAGCCATTTTGGTCGACGACCTGACGGTCGACCACGGTGACGGGACCGTGACCGAGACTTATCGCGACGTCCAACCGGTCGGGGCGTCCGACCGCAGGTTCATGAGCCTGCGCGTGGGTTTTGCCGATTGAGTCGCAGCGGCCCGGATCGATCAACCGGATCGGTTCGGGTCTGCAATGCCCGCGAAACGGTGGATCGCGACAAGCCCATTTGGTCGGCTGATATGCCGGTGGGTAACACTCATGCAGCGAGGGGCATAACCAAAACATTGCCTCTTCGCGAGGCGTGTTCGAAACTTTGTTTTGTTCCGCGCCGCTGGAGGAGGATACCTTATGTCGCCGGAGCGGGCCGCCGGCTTGGCCCGGACGATCCGAACGGGGATGAACGGGTCAACCTGGTTATACTCCCCGTCGCCAGGTTTTCGGATTTCTTCGTAGCGAGGGGGGGTATCCCCCTGATTCTCCGGGTCCCCGGATCTCCCGGGATAAACCCGGTCGCCCCAACCACGGGAGTGCCGCTGTTTTCGAAAAAAGGGATGACGGAGAGTATGGAATTCGCCCTCGGGGGGAATCCCGGGGTGCCGGACCGCGGTCCCTCACCGGTTCTCGGTATGGAATCGGAGGGAGGGATGACACGTCCCTGACCCTGACCGTCGGCGCCATGCGGAAGCGACCGGGGTGACCCTGGTGGTGGAGGTGTCCCCGGATCTGGAGACCTGGGATTCCGGCCCCGAAACTACGATCGCCCTGGCCTATATCGATGGGGAGCGGTTCGGCGTTTTATCCGGCTCCGGGTGATTGGAGAGTAGGGGGGCTGTTACCCCGGGGGACGATTGAGGCCTGGCTGTCCGAGTAAAAATACGGGATCCGGCTTTTGGAGAACTGGTAAAATATTCTATCCAAAAGATTTTGTATTGTCTCGGACGGAGATTTTTTTTAAAAGGTTAGGTATCAGTAGTAGCAAATTATTGATTGGGAAAAGTCCCAAACCCAAAAAAATAGACCGAAATAAATTATGACCTACCTAAAGAAATTCTTCTTGTCCCTCGGGTTCATTGTTGCCGTATCGTCACTTGTTTTCTCGAGCTCGGCCCGGACACAGGTTTTTGGCGATCTTATGCTTGATAATTTTAATCATGCGCCGCTGGGTGACCTCGATCCGGATACATACACGAATACCGCGCCCTGGACGTCGGTTTCGCAGCACAGCACGTGGCCGGACGGCAATTTCTTTTCCGACGGCGAACGACAGGCGAGCGTGGAGGCGGTCGCTCAAATCCGAACCGATTCAGCCAACAGCTTCGGGCGCGGGACTACGAACCAGATTCTGGCCCTGGAGGAAGCCGCCGGCATCAGTTTTAACTTTTCGATGCCGTCCGGCGTTCAGGTTGCTACGTTCAGCCTGGATACGATCGTTACCGGCTATGCCCACGACCCAGACAACCCGGACTTCACTTTTACGAATCGTCTGACGAATCGTTTTTTTACAGACGATGGCACCGCTATTAACCTCGGGTTACAGCGTGTTAACGATGAGACGTATCGGGCTCGCAACGAGGAGGACCGGTTTGATGTGGGTGGCCTTTATCACTTTGACCTCGTGGTGAACAACAGTGCGGAAACCATCACCTACGACGCGCCGGGCGGAACCGCCGACTTGGATCCGGGAATGTCGGCGCTTTGGGCGAACGGGGAGCTGAGTTCCGTCTACGCGTTCGGTCGCACGGCGGATTTGCCACCGGGGGATTTCACGACGTTCACCATGGAAACGTTCAGCAATAATCCGTGGAGTGCCGAATTTGATAACGTTGCTCTCACCGAGGGCGCTTACGTGATTCCCGAACCTTCCACAGTTGCGCTTCTAATGGGAGTCGCGGCCCTTGGGGGCGCCCTGTTTATCCGCCGTCGGCGGAGCCGGGCTTGAAATCCGGGTTTTTCGTTTTTTGCAGAGAGGCCGGGACGATAATTGTCCCGGCCTTTTCCTTTTCCAGATTGATCTTGCGTCGCGTCAGGTGTTTTCGATCTTCTGTTTCCTGCCTATGAAACCCGTTTTTCGCCCTGTCTGCCTGATATCGGCTCTCGGATTGCTTCTGGGCTGTGCCGGTGTAGCAAACGATAATGACGAACGCGCCGATTCGTCTGTCGATGTTCGCGCGCCG
>PXDC01000228.1 GCA_003565135.1 Verrucomicrobiota bacterium | reverse complement strand
GTACCGGCTCCGCCGGGTTGGGACCCGATGCGCGGCGAACGTTTTCACGTCCCGGCAGGGCTTGACCGGTCACCGGTATTCGTTCTGATTCTCATTTACGATTGAACCCCTGCCCGCTCCGACCCAACCTGTTTCCGGAAATAGTATGTCTATCCCGATCCCCGCCATGTCCCGTCGAACGATCCCGCACCCGTTGGGAATGTGCCGCCGCCAAGGCTTTCGACAGGGATGGCATGTCAACCGCGAAAACAGTGGGTGGACCTCACGCGTGTTTTAACCGTCAATCGAAATACCTCCGGAAACCCGAATAGCCGCCATGAAAGACACTCCCTCAATTGCTTCCGTTATTTCGATGTGCCTGTTGCTCGCCTGCGGCGCTGCGCGGGCCGGGGAATCGTCGCTCGACGTCCTGCGCATCCATTACTCGGACCAGGCCGGCAGGACCATCGATTATGACTTCACCTCCGGGGAAATGGACGAAGCCGGAACGGTCGATATACCCGACGTCGCCGTGCTCGAGCGCCCGGGAGACGAATCCGAAACCATCTACACGTGGGGAGATCCGTTTGGCTTTGGCGACGCCCAACTCGACGTTTCCCCTCCGGGAACCTACAGCGTACCGGTTTCGGAGGACAGTTTCGGTTTCCTCTACGCGAGTTTGGGTGGCGACGGCGACGCGCCCGCTTCCGGCAACTGGACCTGGGAAGTCGAAACCCGCGGCGGACCGACGGTGGAAATCGGCGTGGAGACCGAACCGTTTCATCGGGTGGCGAACGTTCACGCCGGTTTTCAGGACTTTGACGAAGAGGGAGCGGCGGGAACCCTGCTCCTGTTCGCCTCGCTCCACAATCCCGAAACGGGCGGCTTCCTGTGGTCGCACACCGAAATGGTGGACCTGGATCCGGTGCACAACCCGGCCGATACCCTGGCTCTACGCATGAGCTTCACGAATGACGGATTTGTCATGAAAACCGAATACCGGCTCGGCGATCAGGACTGGGAGCTTTTTTCCGAGCACACGCTCGATGAAGCGGCCGATCCGGTTCCCGGCCTTTTCCATCGACTTCCTTACGTCACGGTTTACGACGGGGGCGATTATGCATTCTCGCCGAGCCTGGTTCTCACTAATCCGGATTGGGAGATCATCATCAGCAGTTTCGGTTATTCCGATATCCTGAACGATCTGACCCCCGGGTTCGAGGGGCGCGAGTACCTGTCCGGTGAGTGGGGCGCCGCCGTCGGGTACACGCTGTCCGAAAGTGGTCCGGTGGCACCGGTTTGGCTCGAGCCGCACTTCCTGTTCCCGGACTGGACGACGAACTCCGACTTTGAAGAAGTCGCCACCATCGAACATACATCGGACGACCTCAGCAGTGCCGCTTCGACCATCGCGAATGATCACCTCGAAATCACCCAGACATTCGAAATGGTCGATACCATGTTCGGGCTTCCCCTGGGGCTGACGCCGGCGGACGAATCCGGCGACGGCGGTCATGTGCGCTCCAGCCGTTACGCGCTTCGCCAGACCTACACCATAAAAAACGTTTCCGGCGAAACGATCAGCGACCTGAACCTGTTCCAACTCCTGCACGGCCTCCAGTCCGAGGTCAGCCTCTACGACGACCGTCCGTATGCCGGTCCCTACGACGACTACCGGCACACCACCACGCAGATCGGGGTGGATTTGCCTTTCTTCGACGATTCTTTCGAGGACGCCGGGTTCGAAGACTACATTTCGTTCCTGTCTCCCGCCTCTCCCGCTGCTTTTGAAAACAGTCATTACGGTATCGAATCCGAGGACTCGCACAGCACCGGCAAACCCTCGGTGGGCGCGCACCTTTCCATCGAGGAAAACGCTCTCGACAATACCGCCTGGTTCGCTCCCGAGGAACCCTGGGTGGCCGGGGCCCAGCAATGGGCCCTCGGCTCGCTGGAGCCGGGTGAGCGTGTATCGTTCGATGTGCTACTGACCGTTTCCACCGGAACGCGCGTCTCACCGGAGAATCCGGCCGGAATCGCCAACGGGGGAGCTGTCGTCGCGGGCGGGCTGGATTTTCGTTTGCACGAAGTCACCTCGGCGGGAACGGTTTTCGCCCGACACCTGTCCGCCGACGCTGATGAGAAAAACGAATGGATCGCGCAGGGCGAACTTCCCGCAGTCAGTTTCGACTCCGGCGGCGATTCCCTGCAGGCCTGGGATCTGTCCACCACCGCCCGGTTTGACGGCCGTGCCGGTCTTGCCTTCGGGTATGATGAACAGCCCTTGCCGGAAGAACTGCAGGAATCGCGCCTCGCCGTATTCCACTGGAACGGAGGTCAGTGGGAGGAACGGGAAAGCATGGCGGACCCGTGGAACAACCGGATCAACTCGGCTTCCGACCGTTTTTCCTGGTTTGCCCTTGGTGTGGGGGAAAACGCCGATAACCGCTTTTTCACCGATGATTTTTCTTTGTCGTCACTGAACCCCGTCGCCTGGCACGATGCCGCCGGAACTCCGGAGGCCGCCTTTGACCAGGAGGGCGGACGCCTCCAATTCCTTTCCGACGGGACGGCCCCGGCGTCCGTCACCCTGCGTTCCCGGGCGGTTTTCCGGCTGGATGAGCCTTTCCGGGTTCGAGCCGACTTCGAAACATCGCACTTTTCACTCCATAACCCGGGAAGTCTGATGTTGGCGGTATTTCGCTATACCGGTGCGCCCGAAGACGGCATTCCCGACGATGTCCTGTTCGTGGAAAACGGGACGCGGGAATGGCCCGATCATGGGAATCTCCGGAGTTGGACCGCGGTTCATCTGGTGGAGGGCGAGCCCGTCGATTGGTTCTCCGATACCTCGTCACCGGAAGAGCGGGGAACCTTCCACATCGAATACGCCGACGGCGTTTTTTATTTTGGTCGTGACGGCTACGGGCCGCAAAACGCGCTCGTCAGTTTCACTCCGGAGGGTTGGGCCGAAACCGATCTTGTCTCGATCGCCCTCTTCGGTTCATCCGAAGAAGCGACGGTCGGCCCGGGCGACCCCGCGTACTTCGAAAACTTCGCCATTGAGCGGCGGCCC
>PXDC01000110.1 GCA_003565135.1 Verrucomicrobiota bacterium | reverse complement strand
TGAAAATCGTCGAGGACCGCCGCCTCGGGAAGCCGGCAGAGCCGGGCGAGTCGCCGGAGGTGTTCGCTGCGGGCGATTTCCGAATCGGATTGCCGAACGATTTCGAACACTTGTTCCAGGGCCTGGGTTTTTTTTTCCGGTCCCGCCTCCGCCGGATCGGGAAGAAAGCTCCGGGTGGCGAAAGTGATGGCGTCCGCGCCCGCCTCGCGCAATTTCCCCAGGCCGGCGGTTCCCTCCCGCTGGAGGAAGGTGTCGGGATCGCGGCCCTCCGGAAGGGTCAGGAAGCGGACCTCTAGGCCGGCCTGAAAGGCGAGGGGCAGGAGGCGCACGGCCGCTTTCTGCCCGGCCGCGTCCGCGTCGAGCAGGCAATCCACCGACGGCGAATACCGCTTCAGTAGCGCACACTGGTTTTCCGTTATGGCCGTGCCCTGGGGGGCGACCGCGGTCCTGACCCCCTGCTCGTGGCACCGGATGACGTCGAGCTGGCCCTCCACCAGCAGAAAGGGAACGTCCTCGTTCACCTCCATCCGGGCGCGATCGAGACCGAAAAGGAGGTGGCTCTTTGTGAATATGGGGGTTTCCGGGCTGTTGATGTACTTGGCCTCGTAGGTGGGATCGTCCTTCGGGGTGATGTCTAGCTGGCGGGCGGTGAAGGCGACGACCCGGCCCTGGTGGTCGCAGATGGGGATCATCAGGCGGTTGCGGAAACGCAGGTGGAGGGCTTCCGGACGGTCGGCGCGCCCGCGTTCGTAGAACAGGCCCGACTGGCGCAGGGCCTCCATGGTGAATTGTTTTCCGGCCAGGCGTTCGCGCAGGCCCGACCCCTCGACCGGGGAGAGGCCGACCCGGAAGGCTTCGGCCGTCTCCGTGGCGAAACCGCGCTCCCGTTCCCAGTATTCGCGGGTGCGGACCGCGTCGTCATGGTCGGAGAGCAGGTGATCGCGAAAAAAACCGGCGGCGATTTCGTGGATGTCGAAGAGCATTTGCCGGAGCGAGCGCTCCCGCCGGTCGAGGCCCCCTTTCTCGTATTCGAGGTTTACGCCAAAGCGCTGCGCGAGGGTTTCCGCCGCCTCGTAAAAGTTGAGGCGTTCGGTCTCCATGACGAAGGTGAAGATGTCCCCGGCCATCCCGCTGCTGAAGCACTTGAACATGTTGCGGTCCGGTGAGACAAAAAAGGAGGGGGTCCTCTCCGGGTTGAACGGGCTCAGCCCCTTGTACTGGGAGCCGCTGCGTTTGAGGGAAACGAGCGGGGATACCACATCCACGATATTGATGCGGCTTTTCAATTCCTCTATACTGCTCTGTTTGATAACAGCCATGGATTTCGACAACGGCGCGATTCCGCCGGCCGATCGGCGGGCCGGTTTCCCGCGGCAACGGCCCGGGTGGCACGTCCCCCGGGCGTCGTCCGGGACGCGCCACCCGGGGCGGGGAACGGACCGGATGACGAACCAGGGTCTCGCGGCACGACGAATGGATTTCGTCGAAAGCGCTTAATGTTGACGGTGCCGGCAAACGTGTCAAGAGGACCCGGGGGGCATGGAGTGTTTTAGTCAGGTTGATGGTGAGGGGCGACGGGCGGGGAAGCGCCGGCTGCTGAGCGGCGGCGTCTCGGCCGCGCTGGCGGCGCTCCTGTGCCTGGTTCCGGCCCCCGGTGCGGCCGGGGGGCAGAACGGAGAGCCCGCCGGGCCGACCGTGTGGACCTTTCCCATGCCGGCGTTTTCGGAGGAGCGTTACCGCCAGGGGGTGGAGCGGCTGCTGGAAAGCTTCGAGGAGACCACCGGGAGGCGGCTGGTTCCGGGGGAGCGGGGGAGGGTGGGCCTGAAAATCTATACCAATTCCGGCCCCGGGCTGGCGACACCCGTGCCCCTCGTGCGGGCGGTGGTCGGGAGCCTGGAAAATCGCGGTTACTCCCGGGAGGATGTGTTCCTGGTGGATGTGAGCCGCTACCGGCTGCGGCAGGCGGGGTTCCTGCCCCGGTCCGATAGCGCGGACCCCTCGTTCGAGGGGTCTCCGGTCTACGCGCTGGAGGACGGGACATTTTACGATCCCGACTGGTTTTACGAGAGCGCCCTCCCGCCGAGGACGGATTTCCGGCGCCTTCCCCGGCTGGACGTGGACCTGGCCGGGGACGACGAGGCCGTGGGGGAGGACCGGAAAAGTTACCTGCCTTATCCCCTGCTGCATGACGTGGATTTCTGGATCAATCTGCCCCGGTTCACCGACCACCCGACGCTCGGTATCAACGGCGCCCTGCTCAACGCGACACTCTGGAACGCGGGCAACACCAGCCGTTTCCTCAACAGCCGGTCGACCGGTCCGGTGGCGGCGGCCGAGATGGCGGCGATCCCGGAGTTGCGCCGGACGTGGGTCCTCAATCTCGCCACCCTCGAGTCGTTCCAGTTTATCGGAGGGCCGGCATTCCGCTCCCTGTACACCTCATCCGTATCCGAACTCTGGATGAGTGCCGATCCCGTTCTGCTCGACGCGCTGGTGGCCCGGAAAATGAACCGGGAGCGCCGCGCCCGGGGATTCGGTGAACTCGACGAGTTTCTCTCACTCCTCGAATTTGCCGCCCAGCTCGGGGTGGGGCGAAACGATCCCGACGGCGCCGAATGGGTGCGCCTGGAGGAAACCGCCTCTCCGCCGGATAATTAGGACTTGAAAATTAACGGGGGGCCGGTTCTTCTCGGAGAAAATGGGAACACATGATGAACTGATCGGGTATGCGCCGGTGCTGGTGCAGGTACTGCTCGCCGCGGGTATCGCGGCGGTCATTCTGGTCGCGAGCCGGATTTTCGGCCAGCGCGCCGCACCGAACCGGATCAGCGATACCGCCTACGAATGCGGCATCCCCTCGGAAGGCCGCACCGCGACCCGGTTCGCGGTGAAGTTCTACCTCGTGGCCATGCTGTTTATTCTCTTCGATATCGAGATCGTGTTCCTCATCCCCTGGGTGCTGGTGTTTCGCGATTTTCTTGCGGCGGGTATTCCCATTCTCACGCCGGTGCTGTTTTTCCTCGGAGTCCTCGTTGTCGGGTTGGTGTACGAGTTGAAAAAGGG